>DAOVHN010000414.1 GCA_030671915.1 Pseudomonadota bacterium | reverse complement strand
TGTTTTACGAGACGCTGGGGCTAACGCATGCCGATTATTCGGCCGAGCGGCTGGAAAAGGATTTCCGCAAACTGGAAGTTACGGAATTGCCGTGCTGATCGCTACCAGTCGAGCCCGTTTCGGGTTTCATCCAGGGCCCGCCGCAGTGACGGCCGGTCATCGACGCCGCCCAGCGGGCGGACGGCCGCATCGATCCGGCGCCCTGCGTTGTAGCCTTCGGCCGCGGGTGTGGCCGGCCGATAACCGAAGGCCGCCAGGAACGCGTTCGTAAAGGACTCCGTAGACGCAGACTGCAGTCGCCCGGGGCCAAGCAACTGCGTTTTCGAACCCGCGACCAGGGGTCTGATTTCTTCCGCCGCCTCGTCCGGCCCGATAACCGCAAGAATATCAATCTGCTCACGCCGCAGCAGCGCGCGGACACCCGCCAGCGATTCCCGTTCCAGATTGACCGGATAAAGATAGACGTCCAGGCCGCCCAGATGGCCGTCCGACTCCTCGTCCGGGTGGCCGTCCCTCTCACGGGTCGCCAGCAGGAAGCCGTCCCGTACCTGACGGGCGTCGCCGGCCGATGGCTCGGCAAGGGCGATGACGAGCGCAACGTTAAAACTGTGCGCCTTCGCCGTTTCCACGAAACCCGTGAGCCCCGCCACCAGTACCGCTATCGGCAAAATCGTTTTCATCTCAACCTGTCTTTCTGTTCCGGCAAGATCGAGCAGTCCAGCTGCCCCATGCCGCAAAAAAATAAAATCCCGAATGAACCTCGGCATCCGCCGGAGCGCGGCACGCTCGATATCGGCCGCACAGGGAAACCGGCGATCCAGAGAGGCATCCATGGCTGTGCGCTCCTGTTGAAGGCTGCGGGATATATATAAAAAACCGTTGTCCAGTCTCGGTTTGCCGTCACGACCTCCACAATGCAGATGTAGCGGCGTCATACAACACAAATACCGCCAACCGGCATCTGATGTATATTCAGCCGGACAGGCGTCTCTATCAGGCGTGTTTGAGGTGCGATAAATGGACGAGACCCAGAGGGAACGTTTCGAGCAGATTTACCTGCGGAACCAGACGCCGGTCATGCAGTCGGTCGAACGCTGCGTGTTCGGTTGCGATTACGGCGCGACAAGCTGGGCCAACCGGGAAGAGGCCGACCGGCTGGTCGCGCTGCTGGAATTGGCCCCCGGCGTGCGGCTGCTGGATGTCGGCGCCGGGTCGGGCTGGCCGGGGCTCTATATGGCCGGGGCCAGCGGTTGCGATATCGTGCTCGTCGATGTTCCACTCGCGGGCCTGCGGATTGCCGCGGAACGGGCCGTGAGGGATAATCTGCCCGGTGAATGCTGGGTCGCCGCGGCGGATGGCGCAAAGCTGCCGTTCGGCGACGCCAGTTTCGACGCCATCAGCCACAGCGATGTCCTGTGCTGCCTGGTCGAAAAGCGCGCCGTTCTGGAATCCTGCCGCCAGGTTATCCGGCCCGGCGGACGCATGGTGTTTTCCGTCATCTATGTGGAGCCCGGCCTTTCGCCCGGGGAACACCGGCGCGCCGTCGATGCGGGGCCGCCATTCGTCGAAACAGAGACCGAATATCCGGCGCTGCTGGCCGACACCGGCTGGAAGGTACGCGACGAGCGCGACATGACCGAGGAGTTCGCGACAGCGGTCCTGCAAAAGCTGCAAGCCGAAAAGGGGCAGCGGGACGAGCTGGAATCTTTAATCGGCGCGGCCGATTTTTCCGATCTCCATAAATCGCTTGAATTGAGATATCGGGCGGCAGCCGACCGCATTCTGCGCCGCAGCCTGTTTGTAACCGTGCCGGCGTGAAGGCCTGTTCCATTAGCATTCACTTGAAATCGCCGCACTTCTGGCGCAAATCTCTGCCATGGCCAGCCTGAAGAACCGCAGGGAAATCATCGACCGCGCCGCCGTCATGGAGGCGGCGCACGAAACCGTTGACGCGGCGAAGAACGACGCGGCCGCGCAGCGCGCGCTGCTGGCCGTTTACAAGGCCGCACTGGAAGACGGCCGCGCCGTGGTGCGTAAGCGGTTCGACAAGGACCAGAACGGCACGGTGGCCGCCGCCGGGCTGTGCTTCCTGATGGACCAGATCATCCGCATCATGCATGACGTGGCGGTCACCCGGTTCTATCGGGTGCCCAACCCGACCTCGTCGGAACATCTGGCGATCGTCGCGGTCGGCGGTTACGGGCGCGGCGAGCTGGCGCCCCACTCCGACATCGACCTGTTGTTCCTGCTGCCCTACAAGAAGACCGCCTTCAGCGAGCAGGTGGTCGAGCATATGCTCTATCTGCTTTGGGACATGGGGTTGAAGGTCGGGCACGCAACGCGATCGGTCGACGACTGCATGCGCCAGGCCAAGGCGGATATGACGATCCGCACCGGCATCCTGGAGGCGCGCTTCATCTGGGGCAGCAAACAGCTCTTCACCGAGCTGCGCAAACGGTTCCTGAAAGAGGTTGTCGCCGGCACGGGCCCCGAATTCGTCGAGGCCAAGCTGGCCGAACGCGATGCCCGGCATACCCGCATGGGCGATTCGCGCTATGTGCTGGAGCCCAATATCAAGGACGGCAAGGGCGGTTTGCGCGACTTGCAGACCCTCTACTGGATCGGCAAGTACCTGTACCAGGTGACCGATGCCAGCGAGCTTGTGGAACGCGAGGTTTTGCACAAGGCCGAGGCCGAACGCTTCAACAAGGCACACGACTTCCTGTGGACCCTGCGCTGCCACCTGCATTTCCTGACCGACCGGCCCGAGGAGCGCCTGACCTTCGACGTTCAGCCCGAACTTGCGCGGCGCATGGGTTATGCCGACCGCGGCGGCGCCAAGGGTGTCGAGCGCTTCATGAAGCACTATTTCCTGATCGCCAAGGACATCGGCGACCTGACGCGCATCTATTGCGCGGCGCTGGAAGCCCGGCACCAGCGCCGGCGGCGTTTGCGCCTGCCCGGCTTCGCGTTGTTGAGCAAGGAAATAGACGGGTTCCCGCTGGAAGGCGACCGCCTGTCGGTGCCGTCGAAAACCCATTTCCGCGATCGCCCCATCGACCTCCTGCGCCTGTTCGCGGTGGCCCAGGCCCATGAGCTGGACATCCATCCGGACGCGCTCCACCTGATCACCCGGAATCTCAACAAGATCGGCAACAAATTACGGGAAGACCCGGCGGCCAATCGGATATTCCTCGATATTCTGACCTCGCCGAAAGATCCGGAAATGTCGCTGCGCCGGATGAACGAGGCTGGCGTTTTCGGCAAATTCGTCCCTGATTTCGGCCGCGTCGTCGCCCAGATGCAGTACGACATGTACCATGTCTACACGACCGACGAGCA
>DAOVHN010000379.1 GCA_030671915.1 Pseudomonadota bacterium | reverse complement strand
ATGTATGCCCATCAGGCGATCCTGCAGGCCCTGTGCGCGCGCGAGCGAACAGGCAGGAATCGCAGCATCCAGGTCTCGCTCTACGGCGCCATGGCGGACTGGATGAACGTGCCTTACCTGCAGCATCACTATGGCGCCCAGACGCCAGGGCGGCCGGGGCTGAACCATCCGACCATCGCGCCCTACGGCGCCTATGAATGCGGCGACGGCAAGCCGTTGCTGATCTCGATTCAGAACGAGCGCGAATGGCACAGCCTCTGCGAGAACGTATTGGGCGGCGCGGAAATCGCCGATGACCCGCGCTTTGCCACCAACCCCGACCGGGTCGCCAACAGGCCCGCCCTGGACGCCATCATCCACGGCATCTTCGGCGGCGGCCCGCGCGAAGAGATCATCGGAAAGCTGGAGGCCGCTAGAATCGCCTATGGCCGGCTGTCGAGCCTCGACGACCTGGTCGACCACCCACAGAATCGCTTCATCGAAGTGAAGACCAGCGCAGGCGACGTCAAGGTCCTGGCCCCGCCTCCTATCGCCGTCGACGAGCCGGAAAGCTACGGCCCGGTGCCCGCACTGGGCGAGCATGACAAGGCGGTGAGGACGGAGTTCGGTGATTGACCCGCGCGCTGGCCTATTTCTCCAACGACTATCGCTCTGCCAGGGGCAAGTTTCTGGTTGCCTGCAAGACGGCGCGCCTGAAGGTGGAAAGCTTGGAGAACCCACATGCGGACCGTGGCGGCGAACCGCTCTATACGGACGTCGCGGTACTGGGACCGGAGAACACCAGCACCGCCCTGGTGCTGACATCAGGCACGCATGGTGTCGAAGGGTTCTGCGGCTCGGCCATCCAGACTGGGCTGATCATGGAAGGCTTGGCCGGCCGGATGCCGCCGGACCTGCGGATCGTCATGGTCCATGCGGTCAACCCCTACGGCTTCGCGCATCTGCGCCGAGTCAACGAGGATAATATCGACCTGAACCGCAACTTCATCGAGCATGACGGGCCGCCGCCGGCCAATCCGGCCTATGACGAACTGTCGGATATCATCGCGCCCACTTCATATTGGCGGCTGGCGACGGGCGCAATATTGGCGCAACTGCTGATTCACCGGATGGTCCACGGCACGGCCAAGCTGCAGGCGGCGATCACGGGGGGGCAATACAGCCATGCGGAAGGGCTGTTTTACGGCGGCCGGGCGCCGGCATGGTCCAACAAGACATTCCGCCGGATCGTGCGCCGGCATATCGCTGGGGCGGAACGCGCCGCGCTGCTGGATATCCACACTGGCCTCGGCCCCCATGGCCAAGGCGAGGTCATTTCAAGCGACATACCCGGCTCGCCGGCCCATGCCCGCGCCGTGAACTGGTGGGGCGAGCGGGTCAAATCCTCGAAGGCCGGCGAATCGGTATCGGCGGAGCTGTCGGGTACCCTGAAGAGCGCGTTTTGCGAAATGCTGACGCGCGCCGAGGTCACTGCGGGAACCCTGGAATTCGGAACCTTCCAGGCAATCCAGGTGTTGCACGCGATGCAGGCTGAAAACTGGCTGCATCACCATGGTGGCCCTGGCCACCGCAGGGCGACACGGATCAAGGCAGCCATGCGCCATGCCTTCTACCCTGACAGCGACAGCTGGAAGACCAAGGTCTGGGAACAGGGGTGCGAGGTCGTCGAGCAAGCGATGCAGGGCCTGCGACCCTGAGGCTCGGCCCGGCTTTTCCCCTTCAAGGGGGAGGGTTTGGAGGGCTGGATTTCACCGGTTTTTGGGAGCAGGCTGCCGGCGTCTGCATGGCCCGAACAATGCTCCGGACCCGCATCGACTCGTCCGTTCCCTCGGCTTCAATGCATGCACTTCATGTGCCTGGCACCCTGGCAGGCGAGGCTGCCGAAATTCCACAGGCTCTTGATGTAGGCCACCACGCTCGTCGCGTCTTCCTCCGCGAGGATGTCCTTGAAGGGCAGCATCCGGGGATTGCGCGACGAACCGTTGAGGATGGTATGGGCCAGGTTGCCATCGGCGTGGTGCCAGCCATGGGAGGAATTATCGAGCGGCGGCGCGACGAAACCATAGTCGTCCTGGCCGTGCTTGTCCTCCGGCCGCTCCCCGACCCCGTTCCGGCCGTGACAGGCTTGACAGTACTCTTCGTAGACCTTGCGCGCGCCGGCGACGAATTCGGGCGTTTCCCGGTCGTGCCCCATATAGCTGACCCAGCTTCGCCCGCCGTCCTTGCTGGTGACGATGGCGCCGGTATCGGCGACCACATGGATGCGGTCGGGATCGTTCGGGTCGATCGCCATTTTCACGGGATAGCGGTTGCCGAATTCATTGGACCGCACCTCCCAGCCGAAGCCGGATTCCTCGCCCACCATCAGGCCCACCCCGTACACGAAGGCGTAAACGCGCCCCTCCGCCGACACCTCGACCAGCGTCGTCGGGCGCTGCTGGATGAAGGCGGGGCTCCAGTTCCGGCCGCCGTCGCGGCTGACGAACAAGCCGCCCATCGCGGCGGCGTAAATCGTATCGGGATCGCGCGCCGAACCGGCCAGGTCGAAGGTCTTTTCCGGGACCGGGCCGGCATTCCGCCACGTCCGGCCACCGTCCCGGCTCACCTGCAGGCCCTTGAACATCCCATAGATGACCTTGGGGTCGGCCTGGCTCACCGTCACGGCATGGAAATCGACGGGGCCACCATCGCCACCGGCGATACGCTGCCATGTCGCGCCGCGATCGCGGGACTCCATGACCCCGAGATTGCCGCCGCCCACCGGGTGACCGCTGGCGAAAAACACGTCGAAATTCGTCGGGTCCACGGCAAAGGACATTAGATCGTCGGTCGAACCGCCGACCCGGGTCGCCTTTTCGTCGGGCCCGGCGACGAACAGCCCGTCATGGGTGGCAAGATAGAGCCGCGAACCGTCGTCGGGATCGACGGTGAGGTCATGGATATGCGCGATGCGGTCGATCGGTATGGTTTCGGCCACGGCGGCGCCGACGATCGGAAAGCCTGCCGCAAGAAGGCCCAAAACCGACGCCGCAACCGGGTGCAGGGCCGTCTTCACCGTATTTCGTACTAATTCATGCATGGTTTGGAATTCCATCCGGATTAGGGGAATCATCGGGTGAGTCTTGTCATGCGGGGGCTCCTGCCGCCGCCGGTCGCGCATCGAAGGACAACGCATCAGTGATTGTCCTCGCCCTTGCGGAAAAGCCGCTCGGCCGCGTCGATATCTTCCGGCGTCATATCCTTTTCCAGGTTCCGTTGGAGCGCCCTGGCGATCTTCTGCATGTGGTTCTCCATGCGCCCCGCCTTTTTTACCCAGAACAAGGCCTTTACGCGATCCGCCGGCACCCCGGCCCCGTCGCGGTACATGATGGCGAGCCTGACCTGCGCCAGCGTGTTGTCCCGCTCCGCGGCTTCGCTGTACCAGTCGGCCGCGGCCGCTTTATCCTGGGCCACGCCCTGCCCGCCGGCATACATGAAACCGAGGAAGACCTGCGCGGCCGCACTGCCCTTTTCGGCAAGCGGGCGCCATTTTTCCAGGGCAGTGGCGTAATCGTTCTGCTGATAGGCCGCAAAGCCCGCCCGGTACTGGT
>DAOVHN010000632.1 GCA_030671915.1 Pseudomonadota bacterium | reverse complement strand
GGCCGCCAGCCAGGTGGGCGACGCCATGAACCGCGAGCAGATCATGGCCGCCGCCATCAAGCCGATCGCCGAGGGCACGCGGATTTGCGGCCAGGCGCGGACGGTCAACGCCATGGCCGGCGACAACGGCATCATCCATGCGGCAATCCCCCATATGCGGCCCGGCGAAATCCTGGTGGTCAACGGCATGGGGGTGGAGGACGTCGCCATCTGGGGCGAGGTGATGACCCACGCGGCGCAAAAGCAGGGCATCGCCGGCATCGTGCTGGACGGCGCGGTGCGCGACGTCGCCGAGATGCGCGAGATCGGCTTCCCGGTATTCTGCCGCGCCGTCGTCCCGCGCGGGCCGCACAAGGGCTTCGGCGGCACCATCGACGGCGTGATTTCCTGCGCCGGGGTCGCGGTATCGCCGGGCGACCTGGTGATCGGCGACGATGACGGGGTGGCCGTCGTGCCGCTGGCCCAGGTCAGGGCCGTCCAGGCCGCGGCCATTGAGGCGCAAAAGCGCGAATGGGGCTGGCTGGAGGAAATCGCAAAGGGCAAAACCACGCGCGAACTGCTGGGCCTGCCCGAACCGGAACTCGTGCCGACCGACGACTGAATCGACCCGGGTGCGACGATATTACACGCCCTTGTTCGCCGCCCGTGAGTATTACGGTCTGCTTATTTAAGCTTGAATTAACGGTCGAATGAGATCATTACCTCATTCCAGTTTACCGGGGTTGCGAGAATGAGGAACCGATGACGGCTTGTTAAGGCGGCGTCAGCGGGCGTTGTCGTTTCCGCGACGCCGCAATAAAACACCAGCGGGTATTGCTTCAAGCGATGCATGTCTATCTGCCCATTGCCGAGATTTCGGTAAATATCCTCGTGTTGCTCGGCCTCGGGGCCGGGGTGGGCATGATGTCGGGTATCTTCGGCGTGGGCGGCGGCTTCCTGATGACGCCGCTGCTGATCTTCATGGGCATCCCCGCGCCCGTCGCGGTCGGCACCGAGGCCAACCAGATCGTGGCCTCGTCCGTGTCCGGGGCGCTGGCGCATTTCAAGCGCGGCAATGTGGACCTGAAAATGGGCACCATGCTGCTGATCGGCGGCATCATGGGGTCCACCTTCGGCGTCTGGCTGTTCAAGCTATTGAGCGCGCTGGGCCAGATCGACATGGTGATCCGGCTGGCCTATGTGGTGTTCCTGGGCATCATCGGCGGGTTGATGCTGATCGAAAGCATCAAGGCGATCCGACAGACCAGTTCGCCCACCGGCCGCCGCCGCAGACTGCACGAGCATCACTGGTTCCACGGTCTGCCCTTCAAGATGCGCTTCCGCCGCTCGAAGCTTTATATCAGCGCGCTGCTGCCGCTGACGATCGGCGCGCTGGTCGGCATCCTGGCGGCGATCATGGGCGTGGGCGGCGGCTTCATCATGGTGCCGGCGATGATCTATGTGCTGGGCATGCCGACCTCGGTGGTGATCGGCACCTCGCTGTTCCAGATCGTCTTCGTCACCGCCAACGTCACCTTCCTGCAGGCCTACCAGAACCAGACCGTGGACATTCTGCTGGGCCTGTTCCTGATTGTCGGCGGGGTGATCGGCGCGCAGGTCGGCACCCGCGTGGGCGCCAAGCTGCCCGGCGAAAAGATGCGCTTCCTGCTGGCCGCCATGGTCGTGTCCGTCTGTATCAAGATGCTGGTCGACCTGGTCTCGACGCCGGGCGATTTCTATTCCATCGCGCTGGCCGGGGGGCACTGATGAGAAGGTTCGCACTTTCAGCCCTGTTCCTCGTCTCGCTGTGGCCCGCCGCGGCCGCGGCCGAGGAACTGGTCGCCGACCTGTCCGACCATCTGGTGGAAATCACCATGGGATTCGAGGGCGTCGAGCTGCTGCTGTTCGGCGCGGTCGAGGGCGAGGGCGATGTGGTGGTGCTCGTCCATGGCCCGGCGGAGGACGTGACGGTCCGCCGCAAGGACCGGATCGGGCCGATCTGGATGAACCGCGCCGAGATGTCGTCCGCCGGCATCCCCGCGTTTTATCGCGTCATGGCCCCCCAGCT
>DAOVHN010000409.1 GCA_030671915.1 Pseudomonadota bacterium | reverse complement strand
GCATGACCGCCTCAAGTATGGCCGTGGCCCATAAGGCGATAACTTCGCCGATCGGCCTGATATAGGTCCATGCGGCTGGGCGTGATTCGTAGCTTATGATATCCTTGGCCGCCGTTGTTGCGGATTCCCATGACACCAGGACGCTGTCCATAAACTCGATTCCCAGCAGCATAAGGAGCGCGGGCACCGTTGCGATTACGGCGATCGTAATCAGCCGCCAATTGTTGCCTCGCCCCAGCCGCCAGCCGGTGCGGAAGGGTTGGCGCGCATCGAGGGCTGTTGCCGGGAGGCTCAGCGAAAGGCGTAAGGTCAACCACGAGACGAAAAGACTGCCAAGCAAGATCACGAGCACCACGGCTCCCTGGAAAATCTGCTCGCCGCCCTGGGCGGCATCGCCTGTATATCCAACGGCGCCTGGGATATTTTTCCGCAGCAGGATGGAAAAGCCAGCGGAGTAAAGCGCGCCAGGCGCCATGACGATCAGCAATACGGCCAGAAAGCGGACCTCTCGTTTGCCTAGCCGAAAAGGCATTATTGCGGACGGCCCACGATCATTCAGCAGCACCAGGCGATGGGCGGCAACCAGACCGAACACGGTTGCTGTCGTAAAGATCAGATCCCATCGCAATTCCAGCAGCGCCACCGCCGTCCATGAAAGCGGTTTGAAAAGGGGTTTCTCGCCCTCAGGGATTATGAACGGACCCCTAAATATCTCAGGCTCTGTGGGCAGCGTCAGGAATATGGCAACCGCGAGAAAGGGCAGGCCCATAACCGCCAGCCGCCACCACTGTCTCGCCGCGAAACGATAGGTTTCGCCTATCGTCGCCCATACTGGCAAAACATACGCAGTTGTCATGGCTGGCTCCGGATGCCTTGCACTCAGTCCTCGTCCTCCAACGGCCCCGCCGTTCGCGCCAGGTAGAATTGCACGTATACCGCCGTGACCAGGAGTTCGTTTACGGTGCGGAGGAGGCCGCCTAGCGCGGCGTCCAGGTATTGCATCGCCAGCGTGGGGTCCTCCACCGCCAGGGGGCCGCGCAGTGTCTCAATCAGGAATTGGATCGGCAGCCAGCAGAGTATGATCGCGAAGCCGATCCGCCAACCGTTGTCTCGCGTCATCGCCCAGGAACGCCGGTAGCTGTGGTCGGATTCGGCGGCCGCGGCCGGCAGCGCCATCCCCATCCGCCCATAAAACAGGTAACTGCCCATGACGAGCATCGTCCAATAGAAGACGAAAATATCCAAACGCGGCGCCGGTTCGCCGGCGGCCGCAACCACTTGAATCGACATGGCCATGACCGGCCCCATGCCAGCGAAAAACAGGATGTCCAACCCCGCCCAGCGCAGCATCAGAACGACGGACCACCACATCGCCGGGCGAGCCTGCATGGCGGGATCGGCCGCCGCCAGCAGCCGCCGGTACCAGGGCATCAACAGCATGACCGCCGGCACCGCCGCCAGGATCGTGAACAGCAAGCCCGAGGCCAGGATGGCCATGCCTTCCGGCTCGAAGGCCAGTTCCAGCCTGTGCAAGGCGATGAATAGCAGGAACGGAATCAACGCGATTCGCGCAAGCGCGGCCGCATTGCCGATAACCAGCCGCCAGCTCTCGATTACCGCCTCGAACAGGCCGGGGCCCGAGCCGTTCATGAAGCGGTTTTCCCGGATTTGCCCGAACCCGCCGCCAACTGCCCGTACGCCCCGGCCAGCGCGCCGCCGCATAGCATGACATACAGCACCAGCAGAACGCCGCTCGCCGCCGCCTGCGCCAGCGCCGGCATGCCGTCCGGCAGCAGGGCAAACGCCAGGGCGGCCGGCAGGACGGTCAGATAAAAGGCCAGCAGCAGCCGGATGCTGTTGCCCGCGCCGAGGCTCCAGACGCGATTGGCGGTCGCGATCAGCGAGATCGGGGTCTTGCCGGCGGCGGCGATGGCGGTCAGCATCAGGGCCGCGCGTATCAGCAGCAACCCGCCGGGAAACACCAGCAGTGCCAGCCCGACCAGCCCGGTCGCCACGGCGTCGGCGCCGCCGCCCACCTCCTGGGTGGCGGTCAGGCTTTCAATCAGGGTCGGGACTATCAGCGGCACGAACAGCACGCCGACCAGCGGGAAATGCAGCAGGCTGAAGAACTCAGCGCGCCCGGCCCGCAAGCCCGTCAGGCCCTTGCGCGGATGGCTCTGGGGCAGCGCATAGCGCTGCCAGGCAACCAGCGCCTGCACAAGAACGGCGAAATTCAGCAGCGCCAGGACGACAAGCCAGAAATCGGCGACCGGCGGTCCGTCGGCGACTACCCCCGATAACGCGCCGACCGCGAAGATCAACAGCGCCGGAATCCAAGCCACGTGCAGCACATAATCGGGCCGCGCCGCGAATTGCCGCCAGGCGGCCAGGACGGTCGCGCCGACCGGCAGGGAAATACGATCGCTCATGCCACTTCCTCCTCCGCCGGTTCCCGGTCCAGCCCCAGCGAGAACATCGACAGTACCGTCCCCGTGACCAGGATGAACAGCAGGAACGCAACGCTCGCCAGCAGGACGAGCGGGAAATAGAGAAAACTATCCGACATGTAACCCGTCATTTTCGTCAGCCCCCATATGACCAGTTGCAGCGGCGCCATTACCATAAGCGAGGCCGCCACCATGCGCACGCCGTTGCCCCTGCTGATATACCATGCGCGCTCGAATCGCGCCTCCTTTCCGGTCGCCGTCGCCGGCAATACCAGGGACAGACGGGTGGTCAGGTAAATCGCGGCGATGGTGGCTGGAATCATGCCGATCTGGCCGATCAGGGCAAGTTGACCGGCCTGCTCTCCCAACGCCAGCCCGGCGCCGCCCATAATCAGGATCGAAACCAACTGTATCGCCAGCATAATCAGCAAGGCCGCCATGACGATGACGATGTCGGCGGCGAACATGATGCCGATGAACAGCAAGGTGATCAGCATCCAGCGGGCCAGATATTTGACCTCATCCAGGGAGATGCGCATCGGTATGGTCTGGCCGCCGACATCGTAACCCTGCATGACCAGTCGGTGCCATACCACCAGCGTCATCGCCGCCACCGCCGACTGGACCAGGACGTTCACCAGCGTGCTGCCCAGCAACGGGGCGATGAGGCTCATCGCGGCCTCGGGGTCCGACAGGTCCGGCAGCGGCTCGAAGGTTCCGAAAATCAGGTTCAGCGCATAAAGCAGGATCAGCGGCAGCCAACCCACCCGCACCGCATCGCGCGGATGGTCCATGAGAAACCGGTAGCTCGCCAGCGCGGTGGCCACGACCGGCAACTTGACCGTTGGTTCCGTTTCGACTTTCTTTCGCATCCCTCGCTTCCCGGCCCTGTTCGCTAATTATCCCTCAAGGGCCTGGCCTTGTCTCCCGTGCTCTTCTCCT
>DAOVHN010000214.1 GCA_030671915.1 Pseudomonadota bacterium | reverse complement strand
CGGAATTGCCGGCGTCGGGTATCAGCCGGTGGTTTCGTCGAGGATTTCGCGGATGCGGCTGGCCAGGGCCTTCATCGGGTAGGGCTTGGACAGGAACTCGCCGCCCTCGGCGACGCGGCCGCCTTCGTCCATGACATCCGCGGCATAGCCGGAGGTGTATAGCAATCTGACGGCCGGCTGGCGTTTCAGCACCTCGCAGGCCACGTCCTTGCCGGTCATGCCGCCGGGCAGCACGATGTCGGTGAACAGCATGTCGATCTCGCCGGTCTCGTCCAGGCGTTCCAGCGCCTCGATGCCGTCCTCGGCCTCGATCACCGTATAGCCCAGCTTCTTGAGAAGCTGTACGACGACGGCCCGCACGCTGGGCTCGTCCTCGACCACCAGGATCGTCTCATGCCCGCGCGGCATGTTCTTGCTTCCCGCCGCCACCGGTTCCGCGGCCGTTCGCTGCTCGGCGGTGCGCGGCAGATAGAGCGTGATCGTCGTGCCCTTGCCGGGCTGGCTGTCCAGCGAGACATGCCCCCGGGACTGCTTCAGGAAGCCGTAAACCATGCTGAGGCCCAGGCCGCTGCCCTCGCCGACTTCCTTGGTGGTGAAGAAGGGTTCGAAGGCGCGCTCGGCGATCTCCGGTGTCATGCCGCTGCCGGTATCGGTAATGGAGATCATCACATACTCGCCGGGGTCGACTTCCTCCAGTGTATCGGTGAAACTGCTGTTCAGTTCCACATTCTGGGTTGCGATCGTCAGCTTGCCGCCGCCGGGCATGGCGTCGCGCGCATTCAGCGCCAGATTGATCAGCGCGCTTTCAAGCTGGCGCGGATCGACCATCGCATGGCCCAGCGATTCTTCCAGATGCTCGTCGATCACGATTTTGCCGCCGCTGGTTCTGCTGACCAGATTGGCGATTTCCGCCACCAGCCCGTTGATGTCGGTGGGGCGGGGTTCGAGCGGTTGCTGCCGCGAGAAGGCGAGCAGGCGCTGGGTCAGCTCCTTGGCGCTGGCCAGACTGTCGAGCGCATGGTTGAGATGTTTGGCTGAATCTTCCGGCTGCTCGCCCGTATCGCGCGCGGTCTCGATATTCAGCATCGCGGCCAGCATCAGATTGTTGAAATCATGCGCGATGCCACCGGAAAGCTGGCCGACCACCTTCATGCGCTGCGACTGCAGCAGCTGCTCTTCCAACTCCTTGCGTTCGGTGACATCGAGAATGATGCCGTTCCACAGCGTATTGCCGTCGGGCAGGCGCTTGGGCCGCGCCGCGCCCTGGCACCACCAGGCGCTGCCGGAATCCAGCACCATGCGCCCTTCCCACGACCAGGGCTCCATATCCCTGGCCGAGCGCATCAGCGAAGCATCGAAACCAGGGCGGTCGTCGGTGTGGACCAGATCGAACCACAGCGAGGGGTCGGCCATCACCATGTCGGGATCGAGGCCGAGAAGGCTGACCGCGCTGCGGCTGACATAATGGAAAACCGCCGGGCCTTCGGCCGGTTTTTCCAGCTGGAACACGACACCCGGCACGTTGGCGACCATGTCCTTGAAACGGCTTTCGCTCTCGACCAGCGCCTCTTCCACATGGCGCCGCGCGGTTACGTCCGAATAAAGACAGACCCGCCCGCCATCGGCGGTGATGCGCTCTTCGATGCGCAGCAGCCGGCCATCGCCGGTTTCGACTTCGAAGGGGCTCTTGGGATTCCGGTGGCGTTCCAGCCTTTCCTGGACATATTCCTCGACCCGTCCTTCAGCCGCCCGGATCCCGCCATTTACAATGCTGTTCCTGATGATTTCCTCGAAGCGGACGCCTGGAACCATTACGCCTGCGACGCCTTTCAGCATATCGGCCAGGCGATTGTTGTGCAGCACCAGCCGGTCACTGGAATCGTAAAGAGCAAAGCCGTCGGCGATGCTTTCGATCGCGTCGTACAGCAGGGTCCGTTCGTGCCGCGCGGCGTCCTGGGCCCGCGCCGTTTCCTCGCGCAGCCGCAGCATCTCGTCGCAACGCGACAGCACCGCCAGCAATTCCTCGGCGTGGAGGGGTTTGTGAAGATAGTCGTAGGCCCCGCTTTTCACGGCCCGGATCGCCGTATCCAGTTCCGCATGGGCCGTGGCCATGACGCAGGGCAGGCTCGGATATCTGGCCAGCAGCCGGTTCAGAAGGTCGATGCCGCTTTCGGTTCCGATGCAGATATCCAGGATCGCCATGTCCGGCAGGCGCTTTTCCACCGCCGCTTCCGCCGCGGCTATATCATGGGCCGTGCTGACGCCGTAACCGTTCAGTTCCAGGACCGCCGCCAGACCATCCGCGAAATCGATGTCGTCGTCGACCACCAGCACGTGGCGGTTCGCGGACGCGGTTTCGGCGAGGACGACGGAAAGATCGTTACAGATCATCTTTTCGCGTCCCGCTCTCGTTCAACATCGTCGATGGCCTGCAACAATGCCTCCGGTTCGAAAGGCTTGAATAGGCAGCCGGTCACGGAAAGCGACTTCAGCGCGTCCACGGCATCGCATTCCTCACGCGGGTAGGCGGTGACGATGATCGTTGGAAGCGGGCGGTTCCGCTTTTTCAGCTCCAGGTACACGTCCAGTCCGCGCATGACCGGCATGCGCAGATCGAGCAGTAGAATGTCGGGGCTGGACGAAATCACCTTTTCGACCGCCTCCGCGCCGTTCCGCGCGACCAGGACGTCGTAGCCGTGTTCGGCAAGCAGATGTTCGGTGCTCTCGGCGAAGTCGGGATCGTCGTCCGCAACAAGGATCAGCCCGCTGGGCCGCACCTCGTCGATCGAGGTGAGTATCTCCTCCATGGCGAAAGGTTTGCGCAGCACCTTGATGGCGCCGTTGTCGGTGGCCTGTGCCAGCAGCTGTTCAATCCGGTAGCCGGTCATCATGATTACGCGGGCCGACGAATCCATTTCCCGGATGGTCATGAAAGTTTCGACACCGTTGATGTCGGGAAGTTTCACATCCATGAACGTTAAGTCGAAACTGCGCCCGCAATATTTCTCGATCGCCTCGGTGCCGCTGTAGGCGATGGTGGGTCTGTGCCCCTCCATTTCCAGCGCCTCGCCGATAGCATCGGCAAGGTCGCGGTCGTCGTCGACGATCAAAATGTCCAAGGACTTCATTTGTTTGCAATCTCCAATTCCCCAGCCAACGGCAGCCACAATGCAAATTTCGCGCCACCGCCTCGTCTGTCGCCAACTTCCACCCCGCCGCCATGCTGTTTCATGATCTGTTTGACCGTCGGCAGGCCAAGCCCCACGCCGAAATTCTTGGTGCTGAACAGGGGTTCGAAGATTTTTTCGCGAATATCGGCTGGAACGCCCGGACCGTTATCCGCGATCGATATTTCCAGCCTGTCATTCTTCAGTCTTGTTTCGACTGTCACCTCGGGTGCTTGCGGCAGGGTTTCGTTCTGCCGCGCGTCGGTCACGGCCTGGCAGGCGTTTTCGAATATGTTGATGACGGCGCGACGCAGGCGGTCGCTATCGGCCGGGATCCGGGCGCCGCCGGCGCGGAATTTGCGCGTTACCTCAACCCCGTCCGGTACGGTCTGCTCGCTCAGAACGGCGCCCAGCCAGTTGTCGATATTCGTCTGTTGTATATTGAGGTCGCGTATGCGGGTGTAGTCCAGCAATTCGTCGATGATCTGGTCGCAACGCGTAATGTTCCGGTTCACGCGATCGATCGCGGCCCGCAGCCGCTGGTCATCGGCATCGGTCTTCTTTTCCACCACATACATCGAGGTCCGCATGGCGCCCAGCGGGTTGCGCAACTCGTGGCTGACCGTCGCGGTAAGTTGCCCCAGCGTCGCCAGCCGCTCGCTCTTCACCAGCTCTCCCTGGGCCGCGCGCAGTTCGGCCGTGCGTTCCTCGACGCGCTGCTCCAGCTCCGCATTCAGGCGCGCCAGTTCCTGTTCGATGCGCTTGCGCTCGGTAATGTCCTGCAACACGCCCCGCCATTGCGGCTTGCCGGAGGGATCGCCGTCGATCAACTCGCCGTACTCGGAAACAATCCGTTCGGTTCCGTCCGGCCAGATCACGCGGTATTCGTCTGAAAAAGGCGTAAGGTTCGCCACCGCCTGGCGTTGATTTTTCTCGACCCGGTCGCGATCGTCCGGATGGACATATTTCAGGAAACCGAAACCGTCGATATCGATGGACCCCGGTTCAAACCCGAAAATCCGGTATTGCTCGTCCGACCACCACTCCAGGTCTTCGCCCGGGTCCCAGGTCCAGCTTCCCATCTGCCCAATTCGCTGCGCCTCCTCCAGCCTTTCCATCGTCTGTTGAAGCACCAGCTCGGCCTGCTTGCGATCGGTGATATCCTGCGCGATGCCACGCATGCGTATGGGTTTGCCCGCCCTGTCAAACTCTGTCTCGGCTTGTTCCAAGACGATGATTTCGTGGCCGTCGGCATGCTGGAACCTGTATTCGACGACGTAGGGCGCGTTTTCCTTGAGCGATTTATCCAAGGCCGCGCCGACGCGTTCGCGGTCGTCCGGATGCACGTATTTCAGATAGTCGTATCCGCTTACAGCCGCCGAGCCGGTCTCCATGCCAAGGAAGCGGTAGATTTCGTCGGACCACCACTCCTTGTCCTCCTCGATGTCCCAGACCCAGCTGCCGAGTTTCGCTATGCGCTCTGATTTTTCGAGGTTTTCCGCGGTTTCGCGGAGTTTCTCTTCGGCGGCCTTCCGCTCGGTGATGTCCTGCATGGTGCCGCGGACGCGCCACTCGCCGGTTCGTTCGTCGATAAAGCGTTCGCCGCGCTCGAAAACATGGCGCATGGCGCCGTCCGCCCGGTTAATTCTGAATTCAGTCTCATAGGGTTGCCCGGTTTCGACGGTATGGGCCATCATGGTCGCTATCGACTTACGGTCGTCTTCGTGGACCATGCCGAAGAATCTGTCGTGGGTGGGGTGAATGGCGCCGGGCTCCACGCCGAAGATTCGGTACATCTCGTCGGACCAGACGGAATCCGTGCTGCCCGACCGCCATTCCCAGTTGCCGATATTGGCAATTCTCTGCGCTTCTTTAAGGCGTTCCGTCGTTCTTGCCAGTTCCTGTTCCGCGTGTTTACGGACCGTGACGTCCTGCGTGGTGCCGACGGTGCGAATAACGCGCCCGTCCGCGCCGGCTTCGGTTACGCCGTGGACCCACAGCATGCGTTCGACGCCATCGGCGCCGATCGCGCGGAACTCTATGTCGAGCGGGGTCCCTGTTTCGACGGAACGGTCGACCGCCTGCTGCGCCGCCTCGCGGTCGGCGGG
>DAOVHN010000738.1 GCA_030671915.1 Pseudomonadota bacterium | reverse complement strand
TGAAGACACCGCGGAGGAGCACCGGGCCGGCGGCGATTCCGCCGTGTCGCGGCGGGATATATACAACTACCGCTGCGTCTGGCTGGCCAATCACATTCTGGTCTATGACAAGACCTTCGAGACTTGGCTGAAATGACGCCGGCCTTGAGCAGTTGTTCGCCGACGGCGACCGACCCAGCCCCCTGCCGGAATCACGGCTAAGGCCCTCGCCGCAACGAAACCTTCGTCACCAGAACCAACCCAGATAGCGCGTCCCGATCTGCACCATGCCGATGTCGGCGCCGGCGGGCAGCAGCCCGGCGAGTTGACGGCGGCTGTGACGGCGGGTTTCGCGATATCGCTCGGTGAACTCCGGGACTTGGGCAAGCTCGTGACGGCGCAGATATTCGATGTCGCCGAACGGGAGAAACCGCACCGACGGGAGCATGCCGGAGGTTCCGGAGCCGTATTTCGGTCCTTCCCCGATACCGCCCCCTTGCTTCCCGGGCCTGGTTTGCGGTTTAATGGTTGTCCGTAATCATGGCCGGGCAGGCCGAGGGGATGGATCCATGAACGACGCGATGCCAGTCGCGGAAATGATAAAGACGCTGAGTTACGACCATGACCGGCTGCGCGAGGTTGGCGCGCGGATCGTCGGGGCGATCGAATGCTGCAACGTGGAGGCCGCGTGCGGCGACCTGCTGGAATTCCAGCTTATCCAGGACAGCCATTTCTGGTTCCAGGATCGCCTGATGGAAGCGGCGGCCTATCCTGGCATGGAAGACCATGTACGCTGCCACAAGCGGTTGCACACGATCCTTGTCGCGATCAACGGCGTACTCTGCTCGGGCCGATACAGCGCGCTCACGGCCGATCTCGCCTCCTTTATCGAAGAATCGCTGACGCATATCCCCGAGATGGATCATCCCTTTCACGATTTCCTGATTCAGGAAAAATCCGGCTGATTTCAGCCATTTTTGCTACTGTGCTCGCGCCCGCTCGAGCAACGTGATATGCTTTGCGGTGCCGGTTTCGCCCTTGCGGAACCAGGCGCCGTTGGACTTGAACAAGGAATATCTCATGGCTGGGCCCGACCGGCGCAAGATACACGAATGGATAATCGCCGAATGCCTGCGGCGGCGCAGCGCCGGGGTGGACGACGAGACGCTGTTCTCCTGGATGATGGGCGAAGGCTATGACGAGATGGAATCGCTTTCCATGCTGGCCGAGGCGCTGGGATGGACAGGCGCCGGCCTGCGCGGCCAACCCTTCTGGCCGCGCCTCAGCCCCGAACAGAAAGTCGGCCTGATCCGGGCCAGCCGGGGCGGGGGTTCCTTCAGGACGGCCTCGGCTGTGCGGATCGTCAAGCGGACCGCGATCGAAAAAGGAAATCCCGGCCGCCGCACCGACGATGACAAAGACAGTTGAGACTGGCGTGATTTTAGCGTTCACCACACCAGCCCTGAAATAGCCTGATTTCCGGACCCCGCTTTCCCCAAAACCGCCCGTTTTCCCTTTTATCCATACCGAACTCGCGAAAATTTCATCGTGGGGAAGCGCCATCGTCTTTCCCAACCGTCAATTGTGGGTGCTTTATTAACCATCCGGCAATAATGCGGCGATAGACTGCCTGCATAGGAGACC
>DAOVHN010000091.1 GCA_030671915.1 Pseudomonadota bacterium | reverse complement strand
GGAGGACGATCATGCCCGAGTTCGATTTCAGTGAAGGTTACACCCGTCTGGAAAAGGCGATGGCCGGCGGTTCCGAGGTCATGCCCTTCGTCGCGCAGATGCATGAATTCGCGATGAAGCAAAGCGGCGCGCCGGGACATCGTTTCTATAGCGATGCTGAAACCTTCGTGCGGGGTATCTGCGAGACGACACGCGATTTTCGCTTCGACGTACCCAGCCTGATCTGGGATGTCTATAACGTGGAGGCCGAGGCACTGGGCGCGAAGCTGGTCTTGTTCGACGACATGGCGCCGGCGATCGACAATGTCGAGCCCATCATCACGGACGAAAAGAGCCTGGCCAGGCTGAAATCGCCGAACCCGGCCACGGCGGGCCGAATGCCCTTCGTTCAAGAGGTGCTCGAGCGGTTCCGGGAACTTACGGGCCGCGCACCGCAGCCCGGCTACTGCGCGCCTTTCACGCTGGCGGCCCAATGCATGACCTTCGAGCGGCTGATATACCAGATTCGCGACAATCCGACCTTCGTCCACAAGGTGATGACCTTCCTCACCGATGAGGTCCTGGTCCCCTATATGAACCATATGGCGCGGGCGTTCCCCGATGCGCCGGTGCTCGACGGTTCGGACGCGGTGGCGTCGCTGCCCTTCATAACCGCGGACATGCAGGAGGAGTTCGCGCTGCACTATATCGAGCGCATGCAGCGCCAGTGCAGCCTGCCCGTGGTCTGCGACAATTGGTGGGGCGATTCTTACGCCACCGACCTCGAAGCGTTCTGGCGCCTCAAGCTGCGCGCCACACCGACTTATCTGAAGGTCCAGGACCCGGACCTTTTCCGGATCGGCGCGGAACCGGCGCATGAATACGCCCGCAAACACGACCTGCCCCTGGTCCTCGGGGTCGACAACAATGTGCTGCAGAACGGGCCGGCCGAGGAGATCGGCAAGCGTATCCACGAATATATGGAAATAGGCGAACCCGGCGGGAAAACGATCCTGTATCTGTGCAGCCTGTCCGCCGAGACGCCGGAAGAGCATGTGCGCGCGGCGGTCGGCGCCATCGGCCGCTTCCGCGCGGGCGACCGCCCCTGGGCCGGCCTGCGGCTTGGCGGCGGCGCGGCGAGACCGGACGACCGGGCGGCGGCGCCAACCGGGGCGCAGCCGATCGCCCGGCCCGCCAAGGCGGTGGAGGATCCGGCCACGGCCGACGAAGCCAGGGAGGAATTGCTGGACGATATCTTCGATTCGGTCATGGACTATGACGACGAAGCGTCGGTCCGGCTGGTGACCAGGGCCCTGGCGGACGGCGTCGCAGTCAAAGAGATTCTGGACGATGCGCTGATTTCCGCGATGGATGAGGTCGGCGCGATGTTCAGCGAGGGCACGATTTTCGTGCCGGAAATGCTGATGGCCGCGCGCGCCATGAAATCGGGGCTGGGGGTTCTTCGTCCGGTGCTGACGAAGACCGCTTCCAAACCGAAGGGCACAGTGATGCTGGCGACCGTGCAGGGCGATGTCCATGACATAGGAAAGAACCTGGTCGGCATGATGCTGGAGGGGGCGGGATACAGCGTGGTCGATCTTGGCGTTAATCAGACCAAGGAAGACATCGTCGCCCGCGCCGAGGAAATCCGGCCCGATGTAATCGGCCTGTCCGCCTTGCTCACCACGTCGATGCCGTCGATGGGCAAGACGCTGGCGGCGATCCGGGAGCGGGGACTGAACCTGCCGGTTGTTGTCGGCGGCGCGCCGGTAACCCAGGAATTCGCAGACGCCATCGGCGCCGACGGATATGGCGAAAACGCACCGGGCGCGGTCGCTCTTGTCGAGGCGCTGGTTTCCGGCGCGCGGGAACCGGCGCACAACGCCGCCTGAGCGGGCTGGCGGCTGTCTCGAAAAAAATCGCACGCGGGGGGCATGATTCCGCCCCCCTGTGACGTTTCCTCCCTTAACCGGGAATGTCCGGACAAGGTTCGCAAAGCCGAACGAGGTTCAATGGGAGGAAACTTTGAGCAAACTGAAGATATCCATAGGCCCCGTGGAACTGCACGCGCGCCTCCTCGACACGCCGGCGGCGGAGGCTATCCGCAACGCCCTGCCCTTTTCGTCCAAGGCCCGGGTAAGCGACAGCATCGTATCCTTCTCCGCGCCCGGCGCCGCGCCTTTGCGCAGATGCAGGCCCGGCAGCAGCCGCGCGGGCGATTTCGTGCTGTCCCATGAAGACGCGGCCTGCGGCATCGATATCAGCAAGCTGCCGTTCGTGCGCTGCAAGGATCGCGCCCCCCACCGGCCCGGCAACGTATGGGCGCGCGCCATGGGCGACATCGCCGCGCTGAAGCATGTCATCGACGGCGACCCGGTGGCGGTGGAAGCGATCGACTGATCCGGTCCGCCGCGGCAGCGGTGGATTTCGCGACGCTATTGCCGCCAGGCGCCCGAAGGCGTTACAATTGCGCAATTGAACGTCAATGGGGCTGTCGCGTGGGGAGTTGTCGTGCGCATACTTATCGCTGACGATCATCAGCTGTTTCGTTCCGGACTGAGCTTGCTGCTGTCGAACATCTATGACGATGTAACGGTGGCGGAGGCCGTCGATGTCGAAACGGCGCTGGCCCTCATCGACAGCGAAAAACCGTTCGACCTGGTGCTGCTGGATGTCGCCATGCCCGGGATGGAAGCCATGGAGGGGCTGCGCCTGATTCTCGAACGTGTTTCCGACACTCGCGTCGTCATGCTCTCGGCTATCGAAAACAGCGAAGACGTTTTCCGCGCCATACGCATGGGCGCGCGCGGCTATATCCTGAAATCTTCCAGCGAGCATGTGCTCGAGCATGCGATCTCGCTGGCCATGTCGGGCGAAACCTACATACCGTCCGGAATCTTCATGGACAGGCAGGGGCATCTGGTTACGCCGGGCAGTGCTGCCCGCAACGATTACGATCCCGCCAACCCGCTCAGCCAGTTGACCGTCCGGCAGCGCGACGTCCTGGCATGCATGATGGGCGGCTCTCCGAACAAGGAGATTGCGCGAGAGCTCGGCCTGCTGGAAAGCACGGTGAAAGCGCATGTCAAGGCGATCCTGAAGAAGCTGGGCGCCGCCAACCGGACCCAGGCGTCCATGATCGCCTCGCGGCACGGCCTGGAACCGGAAGACGGGAACAGGGACGGAACCTATTCCGGCGGGTGAGGCGCCGTTTCCGGCGCAAGGTTGCCTGCCAGGACCGCCAGCAACTCGTCGGCGTCGACCGGTTTCGCCAACAGCACCATGCCACTGCCGGCGGCTTTCGCAAGCCGCGCCGGTTCGGTATCGCCGGTGACGATGATTCCCGGGATATCGGCGCCGGCGGCGCGCCGCACGACACTGACCGCTTCCGCGCCGGTTTCGCCCATGCGCAGCCGGTAATCCGCCAGGATCGCGTCCGGGACCTTCCCGCCGGCCAGCGCCTTGCGCGCGCCGGCCACATCGTTCGCCGCCATCACCTTGCATCCCCAGCCCGCCAGCAGGCTGGACAGCGCGTCCACTTGCACGGGGTCGTCATCGACTACCATGATCGTCCGCCCGGCAAGGGTGGCTTTGTCCGCGGTTTTCACGGGCTCCGGCTGCGCCAGATAGTCCTGGCTGGCGGCGAGCGGGACGTCGACGCGAAATACCGAGCCCTTTCCGGGCCGGGAATCGAGCGTGACGGAAAGGCGAAGCAGCGCCGCGAACCGGCGCACGATGGCCAGCCCCAACCCCAGGCCGCGCTGGCGGTCGCGCTCGGGATTTCCGACCTGGAAAAATTCCTCGAATATTTGCTCGCGCAAGTCCGGTTCGATGCCCGGTCCGGTATCCCAGACCTCGAAGCGCAGGAACCGCCCACGCAACCGGCATCCCAGCAGGATTCGGCCCTGGTCGGTATAGCGGATGGCGTTGGCGACCAGGTTGCCGACGATCCGGTGCAGCAGGGCCTGGTCGGTATGCACGATCACGGTCGAGGGCACGCTACGCATCGCCAGGCGTTTCTTCTTGGCCTGGGCGGTGAATTCCAACTCGATCCGTTCCATCAGGTCGCAGGCGATGAAATCGCTCGGCCGTGGCGTCAGAACGCCCGCGTCCAGGCGGGACACGTCCAGCAGCGCCTCCAGCAATTCGTTAGCCCCGCCGACGCATTCCTGGATTCGCGCTACCAGGTCGCGGCTGTTTCCGTCGTCCAGCGAGGCTTTCAGGGCGCCGGCAAACATCGATATCGCCTGCAGGGGCTGGCGCAAATCATGGCTGGCGGCGGCCAGGAAGCGGGTCTTGGCGCGGTCGGCCTTTTCCGCCTCGCGGTAGGCTTCGCGTAATTCAGTTTCAATATGTTTGGTGTCGGTAATGTCGCGCACGCTGGTGCGGTAGCCGTCGGCGGCGCCATTTTCGTCCTCGATCGGCTGCCAGGAAACGGCGCCCCAGCGCAATTCGCCGTCCTTGCGCCGTATGCGGAACTCCTCGTGATTGCCGCTGCCGCCGCGCTCGGCCGACGCCAGATGCTGCGCCATGGCTAGCCGGTCTTTCTCGTAGACGATCGACAGGGGATAGTCGGGCATGGCCAGGCATTCCGCCGCGCTGTAACCGGTGATCCGCTCGACCGCCGGATTGATCCAGCGGACGGCGTTGTCCGGCCCTATCCAGGTTTCCCAGTCATAGGTGTAATTGGCGATGGCGCGATAGGGGACATCCCGGGATGCGTCCCGAAGCTTGTCCGATTTGCTTGCCGCCTTGGTCATGCCGCCACCAATTGTTCGGTCGGGCCACCGACCGCTCACACGAACTTTACCTGAGTCCAACTATCTCTGGCTATACGACTTCCTCATAAATGTGATTTTCCGCCGCATTCATTCTACCCCTTCCGGGGGAGCCCATCTCCTCAAGAGCCGTAGATTTTCGACCTGGGATGTATAATGCTGCAAGTAGTGCGGGAGAGCGCCCGCATTTAATTGCTATCCATATTGCCGCCGCGGCCCACAGGCTTGCGGCGGCTTTTTTGTGGGTTTGGGTTACCTCCGCCCGCCCGCATCGTTGAAAACGCGGGTTGGAGCGATGGGGTTTCAATCCTGTGGAGGGGGCTTGCCGGAAGGGGAAGGGTCCTCTACCAAATAATTGGTTTGAATTGGTCTAGTGTCTTCAGATGAGTCGACGCCGCCGCCCTGTAAATGTCGAAGTGTTCCTCCCCCTATATGGGGGAGGAAAGGCATATATGGGTGATGATATCCTCCAACCGGGGCGTAGACTTGCTGGGATTTTTGGCCAAAAATAACATTGGCGAATGTCGTATTTTCGCTGAAGGACCGGCGGGCGGTAATTTTGGAACGAATTGGTGTGAAATCGGTCTGTTCCAATTGTTCGGCGGATGGAAATCCCGCCGCCGCCAAAGACCGATCCGGCCAGAAACGTCTGAAGACCAAGAATACAGACAGGAACAGGAGGATGAAAGAATGAACGCCAGAATCAAACATATGCCAGGGCCGTTTCCGGGTCTGGGGCAAGCGGCCGTGGCGGCCGTGGCGGCCTACGGGATATTGCTCGGCGCGGCCCAGGCGGCCGAACCCAAACCCGGCGATACGGTCAATATCGGCTTCCTTGGCGCCCTGTCCGGGCCGGACGCCGGCTGGGGCCTCCCCGGGCTTACGGGTAACCAATTGTTCATCGACGAAGTCAACAAGGATGGCGGACTGGACGTCTGCGGCAACAAGTTCCCGCTTAAAATGCTGACTTTCGACGACGAGGCCGTGGGCAGCAAAGCCCTGCAGGGCGCGAAACAGCTCGTACTCGAACACGACGTCAAGTTCATCAGCGCCATAGGCGGCAATCCGGCGGATGCGGTGCATCCCTACCTGACCAAGAAAAAGGTCATCTACGCCAGCCTGATCGCGACGGATATCAAGCCGGACCGCCCCTATCTGCTGGCCGGCGGCGACGTGACGCCCCGGATCGACATGATGCGGCCGTTCTATCACAAACTCCGAGATCCGTCCCTGAAGCGCTGGGCGGTGATATCCCAGGACGACACCATCGGCCGCACCTCGCAGGCCTGGGAGGTCGGGTCGGCCATGGCGGATGGCTGGGACGTGGTCTATGACGATCATTATTCGCTCGACACCACCGATTTCGCGCCGATCGTAACCGCCGTCCTGGCCACCAAGCCGGACGTGGTCAGCCTCAACCTGTCCTATCCGGACTTCGTGGTGCAGATCATCGAGCAGCTCTCGTCCCAAGGCTACAAGGGCAAGATTTCGGCCAACTATCTCGATACGGAATCGATCCTGCAGAAGGTTCCGCCCGAATATATCGAGGGCGCGGTCGACAGCTTCCCGCTGTTCGACGATCCCTGGTGGGGCAGCGATTCCTTCCAGAATCACTTCTACCAGGACTGGATGCAGCGATACGGTCCCGGCGGGCCCGATGACGTGAAGCGCGGCATCACGGGCATCGACTGGGATCATGTGATCATGCTGCGGCTGTGGGCCAAGGGTGTGCAGATGGCCTGCAGCTTCGACCCGGACAAGGTCATCGCCGCCCTGAGGAATGAACCGTCCATCGAGACGATCCTCGGCCCGGGCAAGATGAGCGGCAAGGAGATGTGGGGAGTCGACAACATGATTTCCCCGCCGATCCCGATCAACGAGGTCCGCGGCGGCACCAAGCGGGTGCAGGCGGTGATCAACTTCGACAACTGGTTCGAAGCCCGGAAAGACCGGATCATCAAGGTCGTCCGCGACAAGGGCCAGATGTGGGATCAACGCAAGTAGCGTGACAGGCGGCGCGGTCGAACTCGCGGCCGCGCCGGTCCTGCTCCCATTATGTTACTATCGTAAATTGCTGGTTTGTTTCCGGCCTGTTACCGGTCACCGGATTGGCCAGGGCCGCGAGCATCGGCAATCCAAGAGACAGCCCCGGAGAACGACCGAATGGATTGGGGAACTTTCGTACAATCGCTGGCCAACGGGATCGTGCTGGGTTCGATCTACGCCATGGTTGCCGTCGGCCTGGCCCTTGCCTTCGGCGTTATGCAGATGGCGAATTTCGCCCATGGCGAATTCTTCATGCTTGGCGCCTATGTCGTATATATCCTCTATGCATTGGGTGGCATGCCGTTCCCGGCCGCGGTCATCATGGCCTTTCCGATTGTCGCGCTGTTTGGAATTGCGACCGAACGCCTGATTTTCAGACCGACGCGTGGCAACGTCCTGGCGGGGTTCATGGCCACCGCCGGCGTCGCCTTCATCCTGCAGGTTCTGGTCGGCCAGGCCTGGGGCGTGGGCCTGATGCGTTCGGTACCGACCCCCTATATGGGATCGGCGAACATCGGTGGCGCTTTCGTCAGCTGGCAGCGGCTGATCATCGTTCCCGCCACGGTGCTGATGGTTGGCGGTCTATGGCTCTTCCTGCACCGCGCGCGAGCCGGCAAGGCGCTCAGGGCTTGCGCCCAGGATGCCGAGGCGGCCCAGTTACAAGGCGTCAGCCTTAACAGGATGACCGCGCTCGCCATGGCGTTATCGGGCGGATTTGCCGGCGTCGCCGGCGCGTTGATGGCGCCGGTCGCACCGGTGACGCCCTATATGGGACATTCGTACGTTATAACGGCGTTCATCGTGGTTATCGTCGGCGGCATGGCGAGCATCGAAGGCGCACTGCTGGCGTCCTTCCTGCTGGGTTTCATCCATACGTTCGTGACCACATACTACGACGCGGTGGTCGCCAGCATGGCGGGCGTACTGTTCATGGCGCTGGTCCTGATCGTCAAACCGACGGGATTGCTGGGCAATGTCAAGGCTTAGCCGGATCGGGCTGGAGCCCTTCGCCGTCCTGGCGGTCTTCGCGGTGATGGTCGCCGCCCCCTTCATGCTGCGCGAATACCATCTCGAACTGCTGATCCTGTTCTGTATCAACGCCATCCTCATCGCCAGCTACCGGGTGGTCACGACGACCGGCGACTGGACGCTTTCGCACGTCATTTTCATGGGTTGCGGCGCCTACAGCACCGGGATTCTGGCGAAATATCTCGGCTGGCCGTTCTGGCTGACCCTGCCGATGTCCGGTGTCGCGACCGCGGCCGTCGGGCTAATGGTGGCCT
>DAOVHN010000585.1 GCA_030671915.1 Pseudomonadota bacterium | reverse complement strand
GGCCATTTCGGGCGAGTCCGGGCCCGCCGCGCTCTGCATCCAGTCGGAGGCCAGGAACATCCCGCCCGGCCGAAGCACGCGGAGCACATCTGCGAACAGCGCCGGCTTGTCGGGGATATGGATCATCGAATCCTTGCTGAACACCGCGTCGAAGCTGGCGTCGGCGAAGGGGAAGGGGCCGGGTTCGACCAGTCGGAATGTCAGCCGGTCCGACAGCCCCAGCCGTTCGGCGCGCTCGCGGCTGCGCATGACCAGCGGCTCCTCGATATCCAGCCCGATGACCGACCTGGCCCCGTAATCGCGGGCCAGCAGCACGTCCACGCCGCCGATGCCGCAGCCGATATCCATCACCTCCAGGCCGGTCAGGTCGACCCCCTCCAGGATCTTCGCGGTCTCCGCCGGCCCGCCGGGCGACAGGAATCCCGCGCCCCACAGCAGTTCCAGCTTGGCGACGAACTCGTCGGTATATTCGTTCTCGTGCATCTCGTCCCCTCCCCGGGAGTTGGGCTACAGTCTGGTCCGCCGCCCCAGATCGCGCAACACCCGCCGCGCGGCGTTACGGCCCGGCGCGCCGCTGACGCCGCCGCCGGGATGCGCCCCGGCGCCGCACAAATACAGGCCCTTGACCGGCGTGCGGTAGCGTGAAGCCTGTGGGTGCGGGCGCAGGCTGTAGAGCTGGTCCGGGTCCAGCCGGCCGTGATAGACGTCGCCGCCGGTCAGCCCGAAGATGCGTTCCAGATCGACCGGGCTCATGGCTTGCCAGCCGACCAGAATATCGCGGATATTGGGGATATAGCGGGCGACCGTGTCGATAATCCGGCCCGCCGCCGTATCGCGCAGATCCGCCCAGTCGCGCCCGCCCGCGGGTTGATAAGGATAGTGCTGGCACAGCAGGCTCAACACATGCCGGCCGGGCGGCGCCAGGCTGTCGTCGAGCGCCGTGGGGATGACCGCATCGACGATGGGTTCCGCCGGCAGCTCGCCGCGCCGGGCCGTCCACCAGCCTTCCTCCATGCCGTCGAGCGAGGCGATCATGCGGATGAAGCTGCGATGCTGCGGGCCGATCTCGCGGCCGGGCCGCGCCGCGAATTCAGGCACGCCCGACAGCGCCAGGTTCATACGGAAGGTGCCCGAACCCATGCGGTAGGCCGCGATGCCGGCGGCGAAATCCGGGTCCAGGTTCTCTTCGCCGACCAGCATCAGGAAGGTTCGTTTCGGGTCGGTATTGGCCAGCACCATGCGGGCGCGGACTGTCTCGCCGGTGCCCAGCATCGCACCCGTGGCGCGCCCGTTCTCGACCAGGATCTGCTCCACCAGCGCGTCCGTCCGGATCTTCGCGCCATGCTCGCGCGCGGCCGCCGCCAGCGCCTCGCTGATCGCCCCCATGCCGCCCCGGGCCAGGGCCCAGCCGCCCCGCACGCCGTCGACCTCCCCGATCGACAGATGCAGCAGGTTAAGCGCCGAGCCGGGCTGCGAGAGGCTGACGAAATTGCCGGCGGTCGCCGTGGCGGCATATTTGATCTTGACGATCTCGCTCTCGAACCAGCGGTCCAGCAACGCGCCAACCGGTGTCGTGAACAGTTGCAGCAGGAAATGGCGCTGCTCCGCGTCCAGCCGCCGGAAGCCGCGGGCCAGCCGGATCGCCTCAATCAGGTCGCCGGCCCCGCCGCCGGCCAGCGCGGGCGGCTCGCGCAGCATGGTTTCGCGCAGAACCGAGGCCGCGGCCTCGATCAGGCCGTCGAAGCGCCGCATTGCCGCGTGGTCGCGGGTGGAAAACTGCCCCACCTCACGCGCGTTCGCCGCTTCGTCGCCGGTCAGCAGTATCGAACGGCCATCCGGCATGGGCGTGAAGGTGTTTTCCAGCGGGATGGTTTCGTAGCCGTGGCGGTGCAGCTCCAGCTCCCGCACTACTTCCGGCCGTAACAGGCTCACCACATAGGACGCGGTGGAAGTGCGGTAACCGGGATGGAACTCCTCGGTCACCGCGGCGCCGCCGACGATGTCCCGGCGCTCCAGTACGTTGACCGTCAACCCGGCCCGCGCCAGATAGGCCGCCGCCGTCAACCCGTTATGCCCGCCGCCGACGATGACGGCATCGTATGTTTCGCCCACGCGGCGCCTCCCGGTGTTCCGGCAAGGCTAGCGAAGCGCCCCGGTGTCTGTAAAGCGGCATCGACGCGACGCCGGAACCTCTACCGTGGAGGAATCATTTTGCGCTTTGAAAGCAGGGGATTTTTCGCTACCGTCTGACGGATAAGAAGGAAAAACGAATGAACAGGGAATTCGAATGAGCGTGGCGCCCGATCCGGCGGCGC
>DAOVHN010000683.1 GCA_030671915.1 Pseudomonadota bacterium | reverse complement strand
GCACCGACATATGTGTCATGGATTTCGTACTCACCACGCTGTCGGCGCGCAATCACGGCATGATGCCGTCGCTGAAGGATATCTCCGTTTATGCGACGGGCTGTTCCACCTACGATCTGCCGCGCGAGGTGGCGAAAGGGCTGGGGCTGCCCGAAACCGCCGCCCATCCGCAGGAGCCGACGCATTATCTGGGACTCTATTTCATGGCCTCACGGGGCGCCGAGCTCGTCGACAGCGTAGAGGTCGCATCCGGCCGGGCCGCCTCGCAATAACGGAGGCTCCGATGCCGGCATTCATGGGCCAGATGATGGAGCGGCCGCTGCTGATCTCGTCGATCATCAATTACGCTGCGCTGGTCCATGCCGACAGGCAGATCGTCTCGCGCGATGCGGCCGGCCGCGTTCACAGTTATGGTTATGGCGATGCGGCGAAACGCATCGCCCGTCTGGCGCATGGGTTGGTCGCGCTGGGCGTGCGCCCGGGCGACCGCATTGCGACCGTGGCATGGAACGATTACCGGCATTTCGAGCTCTATTACGCGATCTCCGGCATCGGCGCGGTTTGCCACACTGTCAATCCGCGGCTGTTTCGCGACCAGTTGATCCACATCTTCAATCATGCCGAAGACCGTTTCATATTCGTCGATCCGACCCTGCTGCCACTGGTCGAAGGGCTGGCGCCGGACCTGAAGACGATCGAGAGCGTGGTGGCGATGGCCGATGCTTCGGAAATGCCCGACAGCCAGTTGGATAGCCTGCAATGTTACGAGGCGTTGCTGGAAGGCCAGCCGGAGACCATGGACTGGCCTGAACTGGACGAACGAACCGCGGCGGCGCTCTGCTATACCTCCGGCACGACCGGAAACCCCAAGGGGGCGCTCTACAGCCACCGCTCGACGGTGCTCCATGCGCTGGCCAGCATCGCCGGGCATGACGGCTGGCTGGCGCCCCATCACGTCTTCATGCCGGTAGTCCCGATGTTTCATGTCTGCGCCTGGGGTTATCCATATGCCTGTCCGATTACGGGCGCGGGCATGGTCATGCCGGGGCCGAAACTGGACGGCGCCAGTCTGTACGACCTGATGGAAAGCGGGCAGGTGACGCTGGCCGCCGGCGTGCCGACGCTGTGGCATGGCCTCATGGAGCATGTGCAAAAGAACGGCGCGGGATTCACCAGCCTCAAGGGCATTGTCTGCGGCGGTGCGGCCGCCTCGCTTCAGTTGATCAAGGATATCGAAAGCCATGGCGTCGAATTCATCCATGGCTGGGGCCTTACCGAAACCAGCCCGATCGGCGCCGCCGGGCCGCCGGGCTCCATACCCGCTGGCCTGGAGGGCGAAGAGCGTCAGCGCTACAAGCTGAAACAGGGGCGGCCGATGTTCGGCGTCGGCATGAAACTGGTCGATGACGACGGGCGCGTGGCGCCCCATGACGGAACCTCCGCCGGCCAGGTCCTGCTGCGCGGCAATACGGTGATCAGCGGCTATTTTAAAGACCCGGAAGCCAGCAAGGTCGCCTTCGACGCGGACGGGTGGTTCCGCACCGGCGATATCGGCGTCATGGATGCGGATGGCCGCCTGCAGCTTACCGACCGCGCCAGGGACCTGATCAAGTCCGGCGGCGAATGGATAAGCTCCATCGATCTGGAGAACGCGGCGCTGGGGCATCCGGCCGTCGCCGTGGCCGCCGCAATCGCCATCCCGCACCCGAAATGGGACGAGCGGCCCCTGCTGGTCGTGGTCGCCGCCGAGGGGCAGGAGGCGGACAAGGACTCCATCCTGGATTACCTGCGCGGCGCGGTCGCCAGGTTCTGGGTGCCGGACGATGTCGTCTTCGTCG
>DAOVHN010000030.1 GCA_030671915.1 Pseudomonadota bacterium | reverse complement strand
GTTTTCGCCATCCTGGTCGTCGCCAGCATCGTTGTTTTCGCCATGGCGAAAGCACGGCCAGAGCGAGACTACGGCGAGTTGAAGGCGCGGATTTCCTCGTGGTGGGTGATGGTGACGGTGCTGGCGGTCGCCATCGTTCTCAGCCCCATGGTCTCCGTTGCCTTTCTCGGTTTCGTGAGCTTCCTGGCGCTGAAGGAGTATTTTTCGCTGATCCCGACAAGGCGCGCCGACCGGCGGGTGCTGTTCTGGGCCTATCTGGCGATCCCGGTCCAGTTCTACTGGATCGGCATTGAGTGGTACGGGATGTTCATCATCTTCATACCGGTCTACATGTTCCTGTTCCTGCCGCTGTCGATGATCGTGACCGGCCAGACGGACGGCTTCCTGAAGGCGGCGGGCAGCCTGCATTGGGGGCTGATGACCATGGTGTTCGCCATCGGCCATGCAGCCTACCTGCTGGCGCTGCCGAACGAGGGAAATCCAGCCGCCGGCGGCGCCGGGCTGCTGCTGTTCCTGATTTTCCTGACCCAGTTCAACGATGTGGCCCAGTATTTCTGGGGTAAGCTGTTCGGGCGCCACAAGGTGGTGCCGGCGGTCAGCCCCAACAAGACCGTGGAGGGGCTGCTGGGCGGCATCGCCACGACGACGTGTCTGGCCTGGCTGATCGGGCCGCATCTGACCCCGCTGGTCACCTGGCAGGCGCCGGTAGCGGGCCTGATCATCGGGTTCGCCGGGTTCGCCGGCGATGTCACCATCTCGGCGCTGAAGCGCGATCTCGGCGTTAAGGATTCGGGTTCGCTGATCCCCGGCCATGGCGGCGTTCTGGACCGTGTCGACAGCCTGACCTTCACCGCGCCGCTGTTCTTCCACTATATCTATTATCTTCATTATTGAGAGTTGGCCGGATGGCGACGCCCAACCATTTCCTGCGATTCCTTTTCTTCCTGCTGGTCATCCGCCCGCTGGTGCTGATCGTGCTCGGCCTCAATGTGCGACATCGCGAGCGGCTGCCAACGGAGGGGCCGGCGGTGATCGCGGCCAACCACAACAGCCATCTGGACACGCTGGTGCTGATGAGCCTGTTCCCGCTTGGGCTGTTGCCGCGCTTGCGGCCCGTCGCTGCGGCCGATTATTTCCTGCGCAACCGGGTCATGGCCTGGTTCGCCACCAAAATCATCGGCATCATCCCCCTGAAGCGCGCGGTGCACGCGAGCGGCGGCGACCCGCTGGCGGAGCCCACCGAGGCACTGGCGCGCGGCGACATCCTGATCCTGTTCCCCGAAGGATCGCGCGGCGACCCGGAACATATGGAAGCTTTCAAGACCGGCATCGCACATCTGGCCAAGAGACGGGCGGAGGCGGCGATCGTGCCGGTCTTCCTGCACGGGCTGGGCAAGGCCCTGCCACGCGGAACGTTCCTGCTGGTACCCTTTTTCTGCGACGTCTTCGTCGGCGAGTCTATGGGCTGGAGCGGGGACCGCGCCTCTTTCATGGCCGAGTTGGAAAAACGCGAGATAGACCTGGCAGCCGAGGGCCATTTCCCGGCCTGGGAGTAGGCGCGGCGTGCTGATCGCCAGCCTGGGAGTAGGGGCGGCATGCTGATCGCCGGCCTGTGGGGTTTTGCCGAGGCGACGCTGTTTTTCCTCGTTCCCGATATCTGGCTGACCGCCCTGGCGGTGCGGCGCGGCCTTAGACCCGCGCTCCTGGCCTGTCTGGCGGCGCTGGCGGGCGCATTGCTGGGCGGGTTGGCGATGTATGGCTGGGGCGCGGCAAACCCGGAGGCCGCCCGCGACATGTTGGATTGGGTGCCGGCCATCGACCCGGCAATGATCGCGAAAGTACGAACCGCGCTCCGTGAGGATGGCGTGACGGCAATGTTCCTGGGACCGCTCTTTGGCGTTCCCTACAAGATTTACGCTGTCGAAGCGGCGGGCGCCGGGATCGCCCTGGCCACCTTCCTGGCCGTCAGCATCCCGGCCAGGCTGCTGCGATTTATGCTGCTGACCGTTGCCGCGTGGTCGATTTCGGCGGCATTGTCGCGCCGAACGGCGCCGCGCGCGCGAACCAGCCTGCTGATCGTTGTCTGGGCCGCCTTCTACGCCGCCTATTTCCTGATTACGGGATTCTAACCGGCGACCGCTACTGCCTTCAGGAACTGCCGAATTTTCTCCGGATTCTTGACGCCGGGCTTGTCCTCGACACCGGACGAGATGTCGACATAACGCGCGCCGGACAGGCTCACGGCCTCGGCGACGTTGTCGGCATCCAGTCCGCCAGCCAGCATCCATGGCAGCGGAAACTCCCAATCCTTCAGCAACATCCATTCGAAGGCCAGCGCATTGCCGCCAGGCAGGGCGTTCTTCATGTCCTTCGGTGGCCTGGCGTCGAACATCAGCCAATCCGCCACGTCGTACCAGTCAGGTACCGGTTCAAGGTCCGCCGGTCCGGCCACCTTGATCACCTTCATGACCTTGAGGCCGGTGCGAGTCCGCAGCCCGGCCACGCGTTCGGGCGACTCGCTGCCGTGAAGCTGCAGCATGTCCAGCGGCGCACGCGCCAGCACGGCATCGATGGCGTCGTCATCTGCGTCCACGAACAACCCCACCTTGCCGACTCCGGCCGGCGCCAGCACGGCCAGTTCCGCCGCCTGGTCGGGTGTGACCGCGCGGGGGCTGGGCGGGTAGAAGACCAGCCCGATAAAAGCCGCGCCGCCATCCACCGCCGCGCGCACCGCGACAGGATCATTCAGCCCGCAAATTTTGGCGCGGATGGTCATGCAAGTTCCCGCAATATTTCGCGTGCGGCGGCAGCCGGGTCCGGCGCGCCGGTTATCGGGCGTCCAATGACCAGCCAGTCGGCGCCGGCATCGATTGCTTCGCGTGGGGTCATCACCCTTTTCTGGTCGCCCATGGCGGCGCCGGCGGGGCGAATACCGGGCACGACGAGGGTAAAGCCGGGACCGCAGGCGCCGCGGAGCGCCTCGATCTCGCGCGGCGAGCAGACGACGCCGTCCAGCCCGCAATCCCGCGCCAGCCGCGCCAGCCGCACCACCTGATCGGCGGCCGGGCCTTGCTGGCCGACTGCTTCCAGATCGCCTTCGTCCATGCTGGTGAGCACCGTGACGCCTATTACCTTCGGTCGGGGGATGCCAAGCCGTGCCGACTCATCCTCGGCGGCCTTCAGCGCCGCACGCATCATCGCCGGGCCCCCGCCTGCATGGACGTTCAGGATCATCGGCCGCAGCCTCACGGCGGCGCGCACCGCCCCGGCCACCGTGTTCGGAATGTCGTGATATTTCAGGTCGAGGAACAGGTCGCCGCGGCCCCCGGCGACCTCAGCCACACCCGCCGGTCCGTTTGCGTTGAAGAACTCAAGCCCCAGCTTGATGCCGCCGACCGTGCCCGCCAACGATCGCGACAGGGTTTTCGCCTGGTCAAGTTCCGGCGTATCGATCGCGACAAGGACAGGGTTGCGGCCTTCGCGTGGCATTTATTTCTCCCGTTCGGCGGTGCGCCGCCGGTTTACACCAGCTGTTCCCGACGAGGAATGTTTTTAATGCGTGGCGTTGCGGGCGGGCACCGGCAGGCTGGATTTCGGCTTCGAGGGCGAGGTGGGAACCGCCTTCTGTCTGGCCTCGGCGATTTCGGCCTCCTTGACCTTGCGCCGCAGATCCTCGAGTTCGACTTCGCGGCCGCGAAGCGAACGTTCGGCGGCGCGGGCGCGGGCGCGGGTCCGGCCGGCACCGAACCAGGCAACGACGCCACCGGCAAGAAACCCGACCGCCAGTCCGCCAAGGGCGACCAGATAAACCGGCGCATCCACCGAGAAGGGCAGCGGCCAGATCGAAAGCTTTACGAATTCGCGGTTGGAAAGGGCGAACAGAACCGCAACCGCGATCAGCGGCCCGGTGATAAACCAGTAAATAAGCTTCATCGATCGGCGGTCCGTCGCGCTAGCAGTGTGTTTCAGCCTGAACTATTGTTTACGAGATCGCGCAGTTGCTTGCCGGTCTTGAAGAAGGGTACGGTCTTCGGCGCCACCTGGACTGTATCGCCGGTCCGCGGGTTGCGCCCGACGCGCGCCTCGCGATGTTTGACCGAGAAGGTGCCGAAACCCCTCAACTCCACACGGTCGCCGCGCTCCAGCGCGGACGATATTTCGTCAAAAACGGTACTGACGATGCGCTCCACATCCCTGTGATAGAGATGCGGATGGCTTTCCGCCAGCCGTTGTATCAATTCAGATTTTGTCATCCGGGACGCCCTTGGTTTTATTCAGGCTCAGCCTTGTCCGCAAGGGCACCGGCTTGTTTCGCCGCGACCCTTGCTCCCTGTCGCCCTGAAAAATGCCAAAGCTGGACGTGGCCGTCAAGCGTTAACCCACACGAATTAAACGACAATTCTTTTTCGTTACGAGTCCGGACGGAAAAAACGGCCCGCCATGATGGCGGGCCGCTTGCCGATCGACGTGTTCCAGCGGCTATTTGTCGCCGGATTCTTCTTTCTGTTCTTCCTGCTTGGACTTGAACGCGGCACCCAGGATATCGCCGAGAGAGGCGCCGGAATCGGAGCTTCCGTACTCCGCCATGGCCTTCTTTTCTCCCTCGACCTCGCGCGCCTTGATCGACAGGTTGACCTTGCGGCCCGACTTGTCGATCGTCGTGATCTTGGCGTCCACCTTCTCACCCACCGCGAAGCGGTCCGGGCGCTGTTCGGAACGTTCACGCGACAGGTCCGTCTTGCGGATAAAGCCGGGAACGGTCTCGTTGGCCATCACCTCGATGCCGCTGTCCAGCACCCTGGATACCGTGCAGGTAACGATAGCGCCCTTCTTGATGCCCGCCATGCCGGCGCTGACCTGGTCTTCGCTCAACTGCTTGATGCCCAGGCTGATGCGCTCCTTGACGACATCGATATCCAGCACCTTGACCTGGACCACATCGCCCTTCTTGTACTCGGCGATGGCTTCCTCGCCGGACTTATCCCAGCTGATGTCCGACATGTGGACCATGCCGTCGATCTCGCCGGGCAGGCCGACGAACAGGCCGAACTCGGTGATGTTCTTGATCTCGCCTTCCAGTTCGACGCCGGAAGGATGCTCGGCCATGAAGCTGTCCCACGGATTGTCCAGGCACTGTTTGAGGCCCAGGCTGATGCGCCGCTTCTGCGGATCGACATCGAGAACCATGACCTCGACTTCCTGGCTGGTGGAGACGATCTTGCCGGGATGGACGTTCTTCTTGGTCCAGCTCATCTCGGAGACATGGACCAAGCCCTCGATGCCCGGCTCCAACTCGACGAAAGCGCCGTAATCGGCAATGTTGGTGACCCGCCCGGTAAACTTCGTGCTGACCGGGTATTTCGCCTCGACACCGTCCCAGGGGTCGGCCTCGAGCTGCTTCATGCCAAGGCTGATGCGTTGGGTTTCCGCATTGAAGCGGATGACCTGGACATCGACCGTCTGGCCAATCTGCAGCGCCTCGGACGGGTGGTTGATGCGCTGCCAGGCGATGTCGGTGACATGCAGCAGGCCGTCGACACCGCCGAGATCGACGAAGGCGCCGTAGTCGGTGATGTTCTTGACCACGCCCTGCAGCACCTGGCCTTCTTTCAGGTTCTTGATCAGTTCGCTGCGGGCCTCGGCGCGGCTTTCCTCCAGCACGGCGCGGCGCGACACCACGATATTGCCGCGGGCGCGATCCATCTTGAGTATCTGGAAGGGCTGCGGATTGCCCATCAGCGGCGTTACGTCGCGCACCGGGCGAATATCCACCTGGCTGCCCGGCAGGAACGCGCTGACGCCCGTCAGATCGACGGTGAAGCCGCCCTTGACCCGGTTGTAGATTACGCCGGTAACGCGTTCGCTGTTGTTGAATGCCACTTCCAGCTGGCCCCATGCCTCTTCGCGGCGAGCCTTTTCGCGCGACAGCATGACCTCGCCATGGCGGTCTTCCATCCGTTCGAGGAATACCTCGACGATATCGCCGGCCTTGAGTTCCGGCTTCTGCCCCGGCTGGGCGAATTCCTTGGCGGCAACGCGGCCTTCGGCCTTCAGTCCGACATCGATGATGACATAGTCGCTATCGACGCTGATGACGGTGCCCGGGATCACCGAGCCTTCAAGGCCCTCGTTCGAAACGAGAGATTCTTCCAGTAGAGCTGCAAAGCTTTCTTTTTCCTGCGCTTGAGCCATTTGTTTCGTAGTCCTTTCAAGTCAATCGTTTTTTTCCGGCCAGCCGGTTGTCTCCGGCGGTCTTTCATCAATAATTCACGCCCCGGCGGCCGATGTCTTTCCGGCCGCAACGGCGCCTATCCATCCCCTTACTGTTCTGCCGGATTTCCAGTACCGGCGATGTGGATGTACTCCATCGCGGCGGCATACGCGGCCTCCGCATCGAGCGCTGTCGTATCCAGCACCATGGCGTCCTCCGCCGGCTTCATCGGCGCAACGCTGCGTGCACTGTCACGGGCGTCGCGCTCCTTCAAATCCTGCAGAACGCGCGCATATATACTGGCCTTGCCCCTGTCAAGCAACTCCTTATGCCGCCTTTGCGCGCGAATTTCGTCGCTTGCGATTACATACAGCTTGATATCGGCGTCGGGGCAGACCACCGTGCCGATGTCCCGGCCGTCCAGCACCGCCCCCGGCAACCGCGCGGCGAAGGCGCGCTGCATTTCCAGGAGCGCCGCACGCACCGCCGGAATAGCGCTGACCCTGGAGGCTGCCTGCGCAGCCTCGTCGCCGCCGAGTTCGGGGTCGTCGAGGGTATCGGGATCCAGCGCCCGCGCGGCGGCTTCGGCGGCCGTAGCGTCTGACGGATCGCCGCCCTGACGCAATACCGCCATGCCCACGGCACGGTAGAGCTTGCCGGTATCGAGATGGGCGTACCCCAATTCCCGGGCGATGCGGCGCGCAAGCGTGCCCTTGCCCGAGGCGGCCGGTCCGTCGAGCGCGATGATCATGCGGCGGCCCCGGACGGCCCGATGACCGCGCCCAATCCATTCATCAACTCTACGAAGCCGGGGAAGCTGGTCTCGATCGGTTCTGCGTCGTCGATCGTGACGGGTTTTTCCGACGCCATGCCCAGCACCAGGAAGGCCATGGCGATACGGTGGTCGAGATCGGTCTCGATCGACCCGCCGCCGGGCGCCGGCCCGCCGCAACCATGCACGACAAGGCTGTCTTTTCCTTCCTCGACCTGCACGCCGCAGGCCGACAGGCCCCTTGCCATCGCAGCCAGCCTGTCGCTTTCCTTGACGCGTAGCTCCGCCAGCCCGTGCATCACTGTGGTCCCGCACGCCACGGAGGCCGCCACGGCGAGGATCGGATATTCGTCGATCATCGACGGCGCACGCGAGGCCGGCACCTCGACACCGGTCAGACCGCCGGCGCGAACATGGAGGTCGGCGACCGGCTCGCCGGCGATTTCGCGTTCGTTGTGGAAATTGATATCGGCGCCCATTTCGATCAACGTATCCACCAGACCGGCGCGGCGCGGGTTCATCCCGACATCGGTCAAGGTTATTCCGGACCCCGGTACGATCAGCGCCGCCACCATCGGGAAGGCGGCGGAACTGATATCGGCGGGAACCTGGACATGCCGGCCGGTCAGTTCCGGCTGGCCGGCAACGGAGACCGCAAGCTCGCCGCCGGCTTCCTCGACGGTTTCGACCTCGGCGCCAAAATGGCGCAGCATGCGTTCGGTATGGTCGCGCGTGGGCTGGGCCTCGATGGCGGTGGTCTTGCCGGGTGTGTTCAGCCCGGCCAGCAGAACCGCCGATTTCACCTGTGCCGAGGCGACGGGCAGGCGGTAGGCGACCGGCATTGGATCACCGGCGCCGGTGATGGCCAGCGGCATGCGCCCGCCCTCGCGCGCGACGATTCGTGCGCCAAACTGTTCCAGCGGAACCTGGACCCGCTCCATCGGCCGGCGGCAAAGCGACTCGTCGCCGGTCAGAAAGGCGGTCAAGGGGTGGCTCGCCAGCACCCCCATCAACAGCCGCGCCGCTGTCCCGGAATTGCCCATGTCGAGAACCCCGGACGGCTCGCGCAAACCGCCAATGCCCACGCCCTGGACGCGCCATACGTCGTCCTCGCCACGTTCCACATCGGCTCCCAGTGCCCGCAAGGCAGCCGCCGTACGAAGCACGTCCTCGCCTTCCAGCAGCCCCTCGATCACGGTCTCGCCGACCGCCAGCGCGCCGATTAGCAACGCGCGGTGCGACATGGACTTGTCGCCCGGAACCCGGATTTTGCCCCGGAACGGGTTGGAAATGCTGGATTTCAAGGGTTGCATCGAGAGCCTCAATCGACTATTTGCCGGAACGTTCCCGGCGCGGCGAAGCCTGTAGCATAAAGATTTAAATGCGAACAGGGCTTGCGAACCGCCGGTGGCGGAACGAAATTGGCTTTTGACAGTCGAAACGTTGACAGCCAGGGCGTCCCGTGGCAATTGCCTGCGCAGTCACAACAGCCGCATCGGCATACGAAGAGGAGTTAGTACCGTGGCCAAACCCGAATGGGGGACAAAACGGATCTGTCAGAGTTGCAGCGCACCGTTCTATGACCTTCGGCGCGATCCGATCGTGTGCCCGAAATGCGCGGCCGTGTTCGATCCCGAAGCGATCCTGAAATCGCGCAAGCTCAAGACCGCAGAGGAGATCGCACCGGCGCCCAAGAAGGAAATCAAGGATCCCGAGGAAATTCTCAAGGCCGAAGGCGACGATGAGGCGGTGGCGGACGAGGACGACGGCGACGCCGTGCTGGAGGACGCCAGCGATCTCGGGGACGAGGATGTCAGCGAGGTCATCGAAACCGGCAAGGACAAAGACGAAACTTGACCGATTTCAGACCGGCGGCGCACGGAAATACTATTTTTCGCTTGCGCCGGCGGGCGGCAGCCGTATAACCATGCCGACTTCGCCGGGGGCCCACGAGCCCGCCGGCCATCCCGTGGGGCCGTAGCTCAGTTGGGAGAGCGCTTGAATGGCATTCAAGAGGTCGTCGGTTCGATCCCGTCCGGCTCCACCAGTTTTCCAGTAACGATCGGGCCCGGCTAACGCCGGGCTCTCGTTTTTTGCGGCCCGGAGCCGATCCGGGTTGACTGGAATCGCTTTCGACGATCAATCGCGATTCGACAGCGGGAAGTTACATGCGCAATATCGCGATTTACGGTTCGCGGCTGTGGGAAAGTCTGATGGAAATGGCGAAGGTCGGAGCGATCGAGAAGGGTGGCGGGTTGCGGCGTGCTGTTGCGCGCAATCCTGACTGCGGCGGAGGGATGACATGACAATGCGACGGTTATCGGCAATCTCGACGTTATTGGCGGCACTGCTTCTGTCGGGCTGCGCAAAAGATGACGCGCCGGCACCGGAAGGACGCTGGAAATCGCCCCTGTATCGGGACCACCCCCTGGCCGGACAGATCTGGAAGCCGGCGGAGGGGCGGTACGCCACCGCCGGCGAGGTTTACGCGGCCATGAAAAAGGCCGATTTCGTGCTGATCGGCGAGAAGCACGATAATGCCGACCATCACTGGCTCCAGGCCAAGCTGGTTTCGGAAATGGCGGCATATGGTCGCCGGCCCGCGCTCGTATTCGAAATGTTGACGGAATCGCAGCAGGCACCACTGGATGCGCATCTGGCGAACTATCCTGACGATGCGGCGGGGATCGGCGCGGCCGTCGGCTGGGAAAAAAGCGGCTGGCCGGACTGGAAGATGTATCAGCCGATCGCTCAGCAGGCGCTTTACAACGACATGCCGCTGCTGGCCGGTGGATTGGACCGGGACATGACCAAACGCATCGCGCGCGAGGGTCCGGACGCCCTCGGCGAGGGGCGCGCGAAGGCCTTGATGCTGAACCAGCCGATCGATGAAGACAAGCGCGCTGAAATGCGCCAGGTGATATTCCACAGCCACTGCCAGCAATTGCCCGAGCCCATGCTCGACCCGATGCTGTCGGTCACCCTGGCCAAGGACGCGGCGATGGCCGACAGGATGATCATGGCCCGCGGGCCGCGGAAAGCGGACGTCGCGGTGCTGATCGCCGGTGGGGGGCATGTCAGGGCCGACTGGGGCGTGCCCCTGCATCTGAAACGCCGCGCGCCGGACGCGCGCATTGTGACGGTGGGGCTGGCCGAGGTGGAAAAAGACGTATTGGACCCGGCCGCTTATGCCGAACGATATGGTGGCGCCATGCCGTTCGATTTCGTCTGGTTTACGCCGCGGGTCGACGACGACGACCCCTGCGAGGCTTTCGCAGACCAGTTGCGGCAGATGCGCGAAAAGCGCCAGAAGACCGGCGAGGGCGAGAGCGATTGAACGGGCGCGTGAATAAGCACCCAGCGACCCGATGCCGCAGCTTTCAACCTTGACAAAATCCGCGCAAACCTTTGTATTGGAGGCGTGTGTGGCCAGGATAGCGGCTCTTCTACAAGGGGGATTGAGCGGCCACCGAACGACTGCGGGCAACGCCACCCATCGTCCGTGGTTTCTTCGTGTGAGTTCGAAACAGAATCAATTGAGGATAAAATGAAATCCAGCTTTATCAAAGTCGCCGGTTTTACCGCTGCTCTTGCCGCATTCGGATCGCCGGCCATGGCCAATGGCGACGCCGCGGCCGGGGAGAAGGTGTTCAAGAAATGCAAGGCCTGCCATACCCTTGTTGAGGGCAAGAAAAAGGTCGGCCCCAGCCTGTTCGGCGTGATCGGCCGCGCGGCCGGCAC
>DAOVHN010000364.1 GCA_030671915.1 Pseudomonadota bacterium | reverse complement strand
ATAAAGCTGCGACCGCTCGCCGGTACCGGGCAGGGTGATGCCGCAGGCCGCGGTCAGCGCGAATGCCGCCAACAGGACCAGCGTCGTCGCGCCGCGCATATTCGTCCGGGATATTCGCATCATTGCACTTCCACCCCCTGCTGTTTGTCGCCGAACAGGAACCGCGCCGGGTCGCGCTCGACCTGGTCCACCAGCCGGCTCAGCGATGCGACCAGGACGCGCGCCTCGGCCATCAGCTGGCTGAATTCATACAGCCCGGTCTGGCTGAAATTGGTCAGCGAATCGCTGTTTTCGGTCAGGAGCTCCGCAAATCCGTCCGCCGCCACGGCCAAGCTCGCCACGGCCTGCTTCACGCTGCCCAGAACCGCCCGCGTATCCTTCGCCACCGCGCCGACATCGCCCTCGATGTTCGCCAGCATGCTGTTGGCGCGGCCGGTGAGCTTGCGCAACTCCTCCATGACCCGCGCGCCCTCGTCCAGCATCTTCGCGATATCTTCCGTGCTGCCCGCCAGGCCGGTGGTCAGTTCGTTCATGTTTTTCATCGTCCCGGCACCCTCGGACAGCATCGTCTCGATGTCGTCGGTGCTGCCGGCCAGCGACGTGGTCAGCACATGCACATCCTCAACAACGCCCGCGCTTTCTGTCAGGATTTTATCGATATCGTCGGTATTGTCGGCCAGCACCGAGGTCAGCTTGCGCACGTCCTCGACCGCGCCCGCGCCTTCGCTCAACAGCTTGTCGATATCGCCGCTGCTGTCCGACAATGCGCCGGTGGTGTTTTCTATATTCTCCAAGATATTGCCGATGCGCTGCTGGTTTTCCGGGCCCAGCAACTTCTCCAGCATGGCGATGACCTCGATGGCCCGGTTCAGCATCTCCGGCGCGGCCTCGAAGATCGCCGCCAGTTCCGACGGCCGCGATTTGATGACCGGCCGCCGCTGGCCGGCCTGCGCCTTCAGCGCCGCCGCCGCCTGGGTTCCGCCGGTGAGCTGGATATAGGAAAGACCGGTGATGCCCTGCAGGGCCAGCGTCGCCTCGGTATCCTCGCGGATCGGCGTGTCGGCCGCCACCTCGATGGTGACCAGCACGCGCTCGACATTGTCCGGGTCGATCCGCATGTCGATGACGCCGCCCACCGGGATGCCGCGATACTGCACCGCGTTGCCCGGCTTCAGGCCCGCCACGGCGCCCTCGAAATAGATGTCGTACAGCGCCACCGCGTCGTCGGTGCGCGTCCCGGTGATCCACATGGCGGCCAGGACCAGCCCCATCATCCCGGCGATGACGAACAGCCCGACGATCAGATAGCTGGCCCGTGTTTCCATGCCTTCTCCGTCTTATCCCTTCGCGCCGAAGGCGGCGCGCGCCCGCGGCCCGTGGAAATATTCCCGGATCCAGGGATGCGGGTCCTCCAAATGCTCCGCCATTGTGCCTACACGAACCTTTTTGTCCACCAGTACCGCGATACGGTCGCAAATGGCGATCAGGCTGTCCAGGTCGTGGGTCACCATCACCACCGTCAGCCCCAGGCTCCGTTGCAGGTTGCCGATCAGCGAATCGAAGGCCGCCGCGCCGATCGGGTCCAGCCCCGCCGTCGGCTCGTCCAGGAAGACGATCTCGGGGTCCAGCACCAGCGCCCGGGCCAGGCCGGCGCGCTTGCGCATGCCGCCCGACAGCTCGCCCGGCAGTTTCGGCCCGGCGTCCGGCGCCAGCCCCACCATGGATATCTTCAGCGCCGCCAGCTCGTCCATCAGCGGCTGGGCCAATTGCAGATGCTCGCGCATCGGCGCCTGCACGTTCCCGGTCACCGACAGCGAGGAAAACAGCGCTCCGTCCTGGAACAGCACGCCGCAGCGCGTCTGGGTGGCGGCGCGGGCGTCGGCGCCCATGCGCGCAACGTCGGCGCCCAGCAGCTCGATGCTGCCCGCCTGCGGGCGGTTCAACCCCAGGATGGTGCGCATCAGCACCGACTTGCCGCTGCCCGACCCGCCGACCAGCCCCAGCACCTCGCCGCGCATCACGTCCAGATCGACCCCGTCATGGACGACCTGTTTGCCGAATCGGTTGACCAGCCCGCGTATCCGGATCACCACCTCCGCCGCCATCTTCTCCGCCGCCATAATCAGATATCCATGGCGGCGAACATGATGGAAAACACCGCGTCGGCGACGATCACCAGGAAGATCGACAGCACCACCGCGCGCGTGGTCAGCCGCCCGACGCTCTCCGCCCCGCCGGAAACCCGCAGGCCCTGATAACAGCCGACGACGGCGATCAGATAGGCGAAGACCGGCGCCTTCACCATGCCGACCATGAAATGCTTGATGGTCATCGCCTCCTGCAGCCGGGTGACGAACTGCACCGCGGCCATGTCCAGGCTGACGATGGCCATGGCGGCGCCGCCGACCATGCCGACGAACACCGAAAACAGCGTCAGGATCGGCAGCGTGATTATCAGCGCGTTGATCCGCGGCAGCACCAGGATTTCCATCGGGTCCAGGCCCAGCGCCTGCATCGCCGCGATCTCCTCGTTCACCTTCATGGTGCCGATCTGGGCGGTGAAGGCCGAGCCTGACCGGCCGGCCACCATGATCGCCGTCAGCAGCACCCCGATCTCGCGCGGGATGGTGATCGCCAGCATGTCGATGGTGTAGATCTCGGCCCCGAACTTGCGTAGCTGGATCGCCCCCTGAAAGGCCAGAACGATGCCGATCAGGAAGGCCATCAGCCCGACGATGGGCATGGCGTTCAGCCCGGTCTGCTCGATCTGGTTGGTCAGGGATACCAGGCGAAAGCGGCGCGGCCGCAGGAACGCGCGCAGGCCCGTAACGGTCGCCAGCCCGATAAAGGCGGTAAGCGCAACCGCCTCATGCCCGGCCTCGATGGTGTGTTCGCCCAGCCGCGCGATCGCCGCGACCAGGGGGTTGGCATGGGGCGGCCGCTCCGGCTTGTGGCCCTCGTTCGCCTCGACCAGCTCGAACAGCGGCCGGAAGCGATCCGCGACGCCTTCCCAGGAAACGCTCGCCCCGGCCTCCTCATAGCGCCGCGCCGCCTGGCGCAGCAGCCACACCCCGGCGGTATCCAGCGCCGAAATCTCGGTAAGATCGAACGCGACGTCTCGCGCGGGCTCGGTTATCTGGCGCGAAGCCCCGGGCTCCAGCGCCGCCACCAGCCCCTCCAGCGTCGCGGCGCCGGCCACGGTCCAGCCCCCGCCGGCCGCCAGCACCAGCCGCCCGCCCGTTGTCCCTTCCCGTATCCAGCCCGGCTCGTGCGTCATGCGCCGCTGTCTCCCGTTCGCGGCAAGCATAGCGGAGATGGGGGTGGGGGCAAAGCGGGGAGGCGAGGGGGTACGGGCCAAGCTGGAAAACGGCGGGGCCAAGGCGATGCCGAAGATTCTGGTGCGGTAGGAGGCAGCCCGGCCTTCAGGCAGATAACCTGAAGGTCGTAGGTTCAAATCCTACCCCCGCAACCAGAAAAACCAGTGAGCTCAAACGGTTCGATGGCCTTTGTCTTTTGCGGGCAGGGCGGTTTGCACCGACTTTGGAGCAATTGCGTCTTGGTCGCGGTGAAACGCAAGGCACGCCATCAACCAACGATAATGTCGGCTTTCCGCCTCTGAGTGGACTCGAAGATGTAGCGTACCCTTTCGGGTGGAATGCGGACATCGATCTCGATGTCTGCT
>DAOVHN010000183.1 GCA_030671915.1 Pseudomonadota bacterium | reverse complement strand
GCGCCGGCCTCGACATCCTCCAGCACGCGCATCGACTCGCCCAACCGGGAAAAGGAGCAACCGGCCATAATCGGCGCCACCGCCAGCAGTAGCACCACCCCCCGCGCCCGACCGGCCCGCCTGTTATCCGCCATCCAAACCCTTCCACCAAATCATTGTAGTGCAGCCGGTTATACAGGAATCTCGCGCCTACTCCCCGTTTATCGGATAGAAACTCCGGAAAATCGGGTTTGTTAGCAATCCTCCGCCATTGTTCCGCACCGCAACAGTTGCTATATCTTCCACTCAAGCACCGGGTGGCAGGCTGGCTTGCGGAATCGCCGCGGGCGACAGACGCCACCCTTTGGGATTTTCAAGTTTCATGGCCAGACGCAGACGTATATACGAGGGCAAGGCGAAGGTGATGTTCGAGGGGCCCGAGCCGGGCACGCTCGTGCAGTATTTCAAGGACGACGCCACCGCCTTCAACAACCAGAAAAAAGGCACCATCACCGGAAAGGGGGTGCTGAACAACCGCATTTCCGAGTACCTGATGCTGCGGCTGGCCGAGATCGGCGTCCCGACCCATTTCATGCGACGGCTGAACATGCGCGAACAACTGGTCCGCGAGGTCGAGATCGTGCCGATCGAGGTTGTGGTCCGAAACGTCGTCGCCGGGTCGATGGCCAAGCGCTTCGCCATCGCCGAGGGCACGCCGCTGCCGCGTTCGGTGGTCGAGTATTACTACAAGTCCGACGAGTTGGGCGATCCACTGGTCTCGGAGGAGCATATCACCGCGTTCGGCTGGGCCACGCCTCAGGATATCGACGACATGCTGGCGATGTCGCTGCGCATCAACGACTTCCTAACCGGGCTGTTCCTGGGCGTCGGGCTGAAACTGGTGGACTTCAAGCTGGAATATGGCCGGCTCTACGAGGAAAGCGGTGAGATGCGGATCGTGCTGGCCGACGAGATCAGCCCGGACAACTGCCGTCTGTGGGACGTCAAGACCAACGAGAAGATGGACAAGGATCGCTTCCGGCGCGATCTCGGCAAGGTCGAGGAAGCCTACCAGGAAGTGGCGCGCCGTCTGGGCATCCTGCCCGAGGGCGGCCCGGGCGACCTGAAAGGGTCGGAGAGCATGCAGTAACCTGTTCGCGGGGAAGCAACAAATAACCTGTTCGCGGGGAAGTAACAGATGAAAGCCAAAGTACACGTAACCCTTAAAGCCGGGGTGTTGGACCCACAGGGCAAGGCCATCGGCCATGCGCTGGAATCGCTGGGCTTCGAAGGTGTCGGTGACGTGCGCCAGGGCAAGTTTATCGAACTCGACCTGGACGAAACGGATCCGGATAAAGCGCGCGCCCGGATCGGCGAGATGTGCGAGAAGCTGCTGGCCAACACGGTTATCGAGAACTACTCCATCGATCTGGAAGGATGACAGCGCAACATGTCATCTGGTCGGACCTGGGCGACGGGCCGGGCTTGGAACATCTCAAGCTCACGCGCGACGAGGAAGGCTATCTGGCGGACGGGATGTATGTGGGGCGGAATAACGACACCACGCCCTACCGGCTGCATTACCTGATCCGCGTCGATCCTGCCTGGCAGATGCAATCGGCGAGGCTGCATTTGATAGACGGGCCGGACGGCTCGGCCGAGTTGTCGCTGACGGTGGACAAAAATTGCGACTGGCGGAACGAGGCCGGCGAGTCGCTGCCCGCGCTGGCGGGGTGCCACGAAATCGATATCTACGCCACCCCCTTCACCAATACGCTGCCGATCCGGCGCCTCGGGCTGAAGCCCGGCGAGTCGGCCGAAATATCCGTGGCTTATATCGACGCCCCGAGCCTGGAGCCACGCCCGGTGCGACAGCGTTATCACTGTATCCGGCCGGCCGGCCCCGATGCCGGGGCCTACCGGTACGAGGCGCTGTTCCGCGCGGGTTCGGCGGTGGAAATCGAGGTAGACTCCGACGGGTTGGTTATCGATTATCCAGACTGTTTCAGCAGGGTGTGGGCCGGCTGAGCCGTGGACGCATCAAGGAACGGGACATGAAAACAGCTGTAATCGTTTTTCCGGGATCCAACTGCGACCGCGATGCCGCGGTCGCGCTGGAAGCCGCCTTCGGGACCAGACCGGCGATGGTCTGGCATCGCGACAACGAGCTTCCCGATCTCGACCTCATCCTGCTGCCCGGCGGCTTTTCCTATGGCGACTATCTGCGCTCCGGCGCGATGGCGTCGCAATCGCCAGTGTTGCGGGCCGTCAAGGAACAGGCCGACAAGGGCGTGCTGGTGCTGGGCATCTGCAACGGCTTCCAGGTGCTGACCGAAAGCGGCCTGCTGCCCGGCGTGCTGATGCGCAACGCCAATTTGAAATTCGTCTGCCGCGATGTCGACCTGGTCGTAGACAGCACCGCCTCGCCCTTCATGCGCGGCTATGCCACGGGCCAGCAGGTCACCGTCCCGGTAGCCCATCACGACGGCAATTATTTCGCCGACGATGCCACGCTGAACCGCCTCGAAGGCGATGGCCGCGTGGCATTCCGTTACGCGGCGCACGACAACCCCAACGGCTCGGCCCGCGATATCGCCGGCATCCTGAACGAGCGCGGCAACGTGCTGGGCATGATGCCCCACCCCGAGCGCGCCGTTGACCCGAAACTTTGCGGGATCGACGGCAAGGCCATGTTCACCGGACTGGTGGAGGCCCTAGTACCCACTATCATGGAAGGATGACAGGTATGACGAGCTTGCAGACCCTTCGGCCAGGAGCGCGGTTCGCCGTGATGCCGCCCATCACAAGAGCCGCGCGACGCCGTCCGAAGGGCCTGCAAGCTCGCCCAGCGGGTCGTGTCCCGTGGCCGCCGGTGTGCGTCAGCGCCGCTTGCCGATGCCCGGCATCGCCAGCGCGGCACTTCCTGCCCAGCGGCCGCGGGACGCGATCATACCTGTCATCCTTCCATGATAGTGGGTACTAACCGCATGAGCGCCGCCGCCGCCGCATCCGAAGCCATCGAGATCACGCCCGAACTGGCAGCCGAACACGGCCTCTCGGCCGACGAATACGCGCTGATCCTGAAGATCATGGGACGCGAGCCGAACATTACCGAGCTTGGCGTGTTCTCGGCCATGTGGTCCGAGCATTGCTCCTACAAGAGCTCGAAGGTCTGGCTGAAGACTTTGCCGACCGAGGGGCCGCAGGTGATTTGCGGGCCCGGCGAGAATGCCGGCGTAGTCGATATTGGTGAGGGCCTAGCCGCGATCTTCAAGATCGAGAGCCACAACCACCCCAGTTTCATCGAGCCCTATCAGGGGGCGGCGACCGGCGTCGGCGGTATCCTGCGCGACGTCTTCACCATGGGCGCGCGCCCCGTGGCCAACATGAACGCCCTGCGCTTCGGCAGCCCCGACCATCCCAAAACGCGCCATCTGGTTTCGGGCGTGGTGGCCGGCATCGGCGGCTACGGCAACTGCATCGGGGTGCCGACAGTCGGCGGCGAAACCGAGTTCGACCCGGCCTATAACGGCAATATCCTGGTCAACGCCATGACCGTGGGCATCGCCGACGCCGGCCGGATTTTCTATTCGGCGGCCGGGGGACCGGGCAACCCGGTTATCTATGTGGGATCGAAGACGGGCCGCGACGGCATCCACGGCGCGACCATGGCGAGCGCGGAATTCGATCAGGATTCGGAGGAAAAACGCCCCACGGTTCAGGTTGGCGACCCCTTCACGGAAAAGCTGCTGCTGGAGGCCTGCCTGGAGCTGATGGCGACCGACGCGATCGTGGCAATCCAGGATATGGGCGCGGCGGGGCTGACCTCGTCGGGCGTCGAGATGGCGTCCAAGGGCGGCGTCGGCGTCGAGCTGGAGCTCGACCTTGTGCCGATGCGCGAGGAAGGCATGACGCCCTACGAGCTGATGCTGTCGGAAAGCCAGGAGCGTATGCTCATCGTGCTCAAGCCCGGCCGCGAGGACGAGGCGCGCGCGATCTTCGAGAAATGGGAGCTGGATTTCGCGGTGATCGGGCGGGTTACCGACACCGGCCGGCTGGTGCTGAAGTTCCATGGCGAGACCGTCGGCGATATCGAGGTCGCCCCGCTGGTCGACAACGCACCGGAATATGACCGCCCCTGGGAGCCAACACCCAAATCCGCGATCATCGATACCGACGACGTCGCCGCGCCGAACGACCCGATGGATGCGCTGAAACGAATCGTCGGCAGCCCCAACATGGCCTCGCGCCGCTGGATCTGGGAACAGTACGACCACATGGTCATGGCCGACACCAACCAGCGCCCGGGCGGCGATTCGGCGGTGGTGCGCATCCATGGCACCGACCGCGCGCTCGCCATCACCACCGATTCCACGCCGCGCTACTGCCTGGCCGACCCGGAGGAAGGCGGCAAGCAGGCGGTCGCCGAGGCCTGGCGGAACCTGACCGCGGTCGGCGCAACACCGCTGGCCGTGACCAACAACTTGAATTTCGGCAATCCCGAAAAGCCGCGCATCATGGGCCAGATCGCCGGGGCGGTGACTGGCATGGGCGCCGCCTGCCGGGCGCTGGACTTCCCCGTCGTGTCGGGCAATGTGTCGCTCTATAACGAGACCAGCGGCGAGGCGATCCTGCCCACGCCGGTTATCGGCGGGCTGGGACTGATCGACGATCTGGACCGGACCACCGCCGTGGCGATCCCGCGCGAAGGGCTGAACCTGGTGCTGGTCGGCAAAACCAAGGGCTGGCTGGGTTCGTCGCTGTATCTGCGCGAGATCGAGAGCCGCGCCGACGGCGCGCCGCCACCGGTGGACCTGGCCGCCGAGAGGCGCAACGGCGATTTCGTGCGCGGGCTGATCCAGGCGGGGCGCGTGGCAGCCTGTCACGACCTGTCGGACGGCGGGCTCGCCGTCGCGGCGGCCGAGATGGCAATGGCTGGCGGGATCGGCGCGGACCTGGTGGACACGCCGGAGGGCCTGGCCCTGCATGGCTGGCTGTTCGGCGAGGACCAGGCGCGCTACCTGATCGCGGCAGAGGACGGCGCGGCGATCGTGGCCGAAGCGCAAGCGGCCGGCGTACCGGCCGCTGTCGTGGGACAAACCGGCGGCGATGCGTTGACAGTCGGCAAGACCCATACCATATCGATCCACGAGTTGCGACGCTGCCATGAGGAATGGCTGCCGTCATTCATGGCGCGCCCGTAGAACCGGCCGCGTCTGGCAAAAAAGGAACTGCAGCATGGCTATGGAAGCGAGCGAGATCGAACGGCTGATCAAGGAAGCCCTGCCGGACGCCGAGGTCCGGATCGAGGATTTGCGGGGCGACGGCGACCATTATTCGGCCTATGTCCGTTCCGCTTCCTTCACGGGCAAGAACCGCGTTCAGCAGCACCAAATGGTCTATGCCGCGTTGCAGGGCCGGATGGGTGGCGAGTTGCACGCACTGGCGCTGCAAACAGCGGCGCCGGACTGAGTTAAGCCAAGAGGTTAGAGACCGGCCGCGCGGCGCGGCCCGGCAGACAAGGATCATAGAGACATGGACAATGTAGTATTCGACCGTATCCGCGACGAAATTTCGGAAAATGACGTGGTGGTCTTCATGAAGGGCACGCCCGTCTTCCCACAGTGCGGCTTTTCCTCCACCGTGGCGCAGGTGATGACCGCCCTGGGCGTGAAGTTCAAGGGCATCAACGTGCTGGAGGACCCCGGTGTCCGCGACGGCATCAAAAGCTTCAGCAACTGGCCGACCATCCCGCAGCTCTACGTGAAGGGCGAATTCGTCGGCGGC
>DAOVHN010000640.1 GCA_030671915.1 Pseudomonadota bacterium | reverse complement strand
TCCCGATCACCGGCAGCCGCCCCAGCACCGACCAGGCGATAAACCCGGCAAGGCCGAGCTGAATGACCCAGGGCGGAAACTGCACGAACAGCGCCCCGCCCAGCCCGGCGCCGATCACGCTGCCCGCCAGGAAGGGCAGAATGGTGGAACGCTCCACATGTTTGATCATGATCAGCGCGCGCCCGAAATTCGAGCCGAGCTGCACCACCCCGTGCACCGGGATCAGCGCCGCCGGCGGCAGCAGCACCGCCATGACCGCGACCAGCACCATGCCGCCGCCGATCCCGAAGGCCGCGGTAATGAACGAAGCACCCATGCTGACGGCAATCATCAGCAGCGCCGCCAGAGGTTCAAGATCAGGGGGCAGAAGACTCATGCCGCCGATGCTGCCCCGGAAACCGGCACGGGGCAAGGGATATGGTGGTCAGCCGGTGGCCCGGAAAACCATAGAGACACAGAGGGGCCGGTGATACAGGAGGGTACTCACCGCCACCATGCCGCTTAAAAGGTTGTCGAAGGGAGATATGGGGATGGGGGAGATAGGGGGATGAAAAGAATCGCGGCCTCTGGCCGCAAAAAGTTCTTATCCCCCTATCCCCCCCATCCCCATATCTCCCTTGGTACGGCCTCGACCAGCGGCACGGTCGTCGGGGCGTACACACCGGTTCACCGAAACCTCTGTGTCTCTGTGGTTCGCCTTATCCCTATTCTTCGCCCGTCCGGCCCGGCTCCGTCGGCCAGAAACCCTCGACGCGCACATTGTTGGCTTCCAGGATCGGGCGGATTTCCTCATAGACCGCGCGGTAGCGGTACCAGGGGACGGTGGGCAACATATGGTGGATCAGGTGCAGGTTCTGTTGCAGCGTCAGGATGTCGCCCAGCGGGAACTCGGCGATCCGCGTGTCGCGGTAGCGGCCGGTCTCCGAATGGTCGTGATGCGGCGCCCAGCCGAACATCGTCTGCATGACATGCACGCCAACGAACCAGGGGATCAGCCACAGCACCACGAGTTCCGTCCCGTAACCCGCCGCCACGATCGCCGCGGCGGTCGCGGTATAGAGCGCGAACAGGGCCATGGTCCCCCCACGCTCGCCTGTCGACAGGCGCAGGCCGATACAGGCCCGCCACAGCGCCACCGGATTGAAGGAATTGACCAGCAGCCAGGGAATCTGGACCAGGGTCACGCGGGCGAAGCCGCCCTTGGCCCACAGGTCCGGGTCGTCCTCCATGTTGGTCCGCGCATGATGCTGGAAATGGGCCTTGCGATGCTCGTGGAAGCACATCCACAGCGGCGCCGCGCAGGCCATGCCAATGGCGGTGTTGACCCAGCGCAGCCCCTTGATGCGCGGCACGATGGCCGAATGGCACGCGTCATGCACCGGGGTGTAGAGCGCATAGAGGATGACTGCGTTGACGATGGCGGCGGCCCACATCGGCCAGGCGCCGCCCAGCGCCGCCCAACAGGACAGCGCGAACCCCGCCAGCAGGCCAACGGCCAGCAGGATGGTCGGCCAGGCGATGTCCGGCATATTCCGCTTCGCGGCCTCGGTTTCTCGGGCGACGGTCGACTCCATACCTCTGCCATTCGTTGCGATGATCGAGCACCAGACTTTTGTCTCAGCATACTGATGAATTGCGTCGGATGGAATAGACCCGGAAAGAATGTGGATTTGGGCCTGCGGCCGGACCCTCCGCCATCCCAAACCCCACATCCACGACAGACAAGGATGAGGAGCGAGTGGAAAGGTCGGAGGCTGTCAAGTAAGCCCCTATTCCTCGCTCGAATGGCCCGGCTCCAGTATGTGGTTGGCGAGGTCGGTTACCACGGTGCGGACATGCGCGTCGGCGGCGGTATAGAACACCCGCTTGCCGCGCCTCTCCCCGCGCAGCAGCCGGGCCGCGCGCAGCAGGCGCAGATGGTGGCTGACCAGCGACGGCGACAGGCCCAGCGAGGCCGCGATCTCGCCCACCGCCATCGGGCGCTCAAGGCAGGCCAGAACGATACCCAGCCG
>DAOVHN010000286.1 GCA_030671915.1 Pseudomonadota bacterium | reverse complement strand
ATTATTCCATTTCGAAATTTTTTAAATGTTTGACGCTTTGAATATTTCAAACCCTCAATGATGGCGCGCATCCCGGGCTTGCGCTGTCCACCCTACAGCGGCCAGACCCACAGCAGCATGGGGATTGCCACGATGACGATGATGATCTCCAGCGGCAGGCCCATGCGCCAGTAGTCGCCGAAGCGGTAGCCGCCTGGGCCCAGGATCAGGGTGTTGTTCTGGTGGCCGATGGGGGTCAGGAAGGCGCAGGAGGCGCCGACGGCCACGGCCATCAGGAAACTGTCGGAATTGACCGAAAGACGCTCGGCGATGCCGATCGAGATCGGCGCCATGACCACGGCGGTGGCGGCATTGTTCATGATGTCCGACAGGGTCATGGTGACCACCAGCACCAGCGTCAGAATCGTCCATGCCGGCAGCCCGGCGGAGATATCGACCAGCCCGTTGGCGACCATGGCAGTGGCGCCGCTGGCCTCCAGCGCGCCGCCGACCGGGATCATCGCGCCCAGTAGCACGATCACCGGCCAATCGACGGCATCGTAGATTTCGCGCACCGGCACGATGTTGATCACTACCATCGTCCCCACGGCGGCGGCGAAGGCGGCCGGCAGGCTGACGATACCGACGCTGGCGGCGGCCACGGCGGCCACGAAAATGCCGATCGCCAGCAGCCCGTGGCGCTGGCGCTGGATCTGCAGGCCGCGTTCGGCCAGCGGCAGGCAGCCGATGGAACCGATCACCGGCGGCAGCCGTTCCGGGTCGCCCTCCAGCAACAGGACGTCGCCGGCCTGGAAACGGAACTTGCGCAGTCGGCCGCGATAGGGCCGTCCCTGGCGTGACACCGCCAGCAGGTTGATGCCGTGCCGGCGGCGCAGCCGCAGCATCTCCAGCGTGCGGCCGATGATATGCGATTTCGGCAATACCACCGCCTCGGTCAGCGCGATGTCGCCGCTTTCGGATTTGGGCAGGGCGGCTTCCTTCTGGCGTTTCTTGACCATATCTGCGGGATGACGATGCAGCGCCGTATGCACCGCCGACAGCGCATCCGGCCCGGTCTCCAGCACCAGCACGTCGCCTTCGCGCACAATTTCCTTGCGGTGGCCATGTTCGATGCGGCGGTCGCCCCGGATCAGGCCCAGCAGGATGGCGTCATGTTCCTCGGCCAGGTCGTCGGCCTCGCTCAGCGTCTTGCCGACCAGCGGGCTTTTCTCCTCCACCACGGCCTCGCTGAGATAGGATTCGATCTCGAACAGCTCGCGCGCCGACATTTTGGCGCGCCGAGATTCCGGCACCAGCCGCCAGCCGATCAAGGCCACGAAAAGAATGCCGGCCACCGCCGCCACGCCGCCCACCGGCGTGAAATCGAACATGCCGAAGGCCTCGCCGGTCGCATCGCCGCGATAGGTGGCGATGATGATGTTCGGCGGCGTGCCGATCAGGGTCACCAGCCCGCCCAGGATCGACCCGAAGGACAGCGGCATCAGCAGCAACGCCGGCGACCGCGCGGCCCTGGCCGCCGACTGCAACGCCGCCGGCATCAACAGCGCCAGCGCACCGACATTGTTCATCATCGCCGACAGCGCCCCGCCGATTGCCGCCAGCGCGCCGACATGGCCTGAGGTCGATCCGCCTGACGGGATCAGCTTGCCGATCGACTGGATGGCGCCGGAATTCTGCAGGCCACGGCTGACGATCAGCACCAGCGCCACGGTGACGGTGGCCGGGTGGCCGAAGCCGGCGAACATCTCGCTGAACGGCACGGTTCCCGCCAGCGTCGCCGCCAGCAGCGCCCCGAAGGCCACGACGTCATAGCGCCACCGCCCCCACACGAACAGCACTAGCACGGCGACGAGAAGAAATAAAAGAAATGTCTGATCGAATGTCATGGGCGACAGGGTAGCATCCACACGCCACGGGGCAAATGGGGGAGAGGGGGATATAGCCATCAGCCATCAGCTATCAGCCGTCAGCCCTCGGTTCAAAGCTGATGGCTGACGGCTGATAGCTGATGGCTATAAAAATCGCCATCTCTGTGCCTTCCGCCTCTGTGGCGGGCGGACGAACTTGCGTTGGTGGGGCTTCGCCCTATTTGTTAGTCTGGTGAACAATAAACTGGCGGGTAAAGAGAATACGATGGAGATGGATCCCAAGGATCTGCGCCGGGCGCTGGGCTGTTTTGCCACGGGGGTGACCGTGGTGACCGGGCTGGGCGCCGAGGGTGCGAAGCTGGGCGTCACCGCCAGCTCGTTCAATTCGGTGTCGCTGGACCCGCCGCTGGTGCTGTTCAGCCTGAACCGGCGCGCCCATTCCATGCCGCATTTCCTGGACAGCGGGCATTTCGCGGTAAATGTGCTGCGCGAGGGGCAGGAGGAACTGTCCAACCGCTTTGCCACCCCGCTGGCCGACAAGTGGGACGGCATCGATTACGAGATCTGGGATTTCGGCTGCCCGATCCTCGCCGACGCGCTGGCGGTTTTCGAATGCCAGACCCAATACACCTATGACGGTGGCGATCATGTGATCTTCGTCGGCGCAGTGGAGCGCATGCGCGCCGATCCCGACGGCCACCCCCTGCTGTTCTATGGCGGGCGTTATCAATCGCTGGAGAAGGCGCGGGCGTAACGCTCATTCCGCTTCCGCGCGCCGCGGGACTGTGGCAGGCTGTCGCCATGACGGGCGATGCGAGACAGAGCCGCGAACCTCTCATCCTCTTCGGGATCGCGGCGATCTTTCTGGTGATTTCCGGCATCGGGCCGGCCGACCGGGCGACCTGGTGGTTGGAGGTGGCTCCGGTCGTCGTCGGCATTCCGCTGCTGCTGTGGCTGCGGCCGCGCTTTCCCTTCACGCCGCTGCTCTACCGCTTGCTGTTCATCCATGCCTGCATCGTCATGCTGGGCGGCCATTACACCTATTCCCAGGTGCCGCTGGGCGACTGGGTGCGCGACTGGTTCGATCTTTCGCGCAACAATTACGACCGCTTCGGCCATCTGGCGCAGGGCTTCATCCCGGCGATCCTGATGCGCGAGCTGTTGTGGCGCACATCGGCGCTGCGCGGCAGCCGCTGGCTGCCCTTCCTGGTGGTCTGTTTCTGCCTTGCCTTCAGCGCGGTTTTCGAAATGATCGAATGGTGGGTCGCCCTCATCATGGGCGGTTCCGCCGACGCCTTCCTGGCGCTGCAGGGGGACGTATGGGACACGCAGTGGGATATGTTCCTGGCGCTCTGCGGGGCGATCATCTCGCTGCTGTTGCTGACCCGCCTGCATGACAGGCAGTTGCGCCGGGTGACGGGCGAGAACGGTTAGGGCCGGTCGGCGATCAGGCGGATGAAGGAGAGCCGATTGTCATCGCCGCAATTTCGTTCACTGCCGCGTCGGGCCGCGAAATGTGATCGGTTGCGGGCTTATGCCCGGTGGCGCGACGGGCCCGATCGTGCTATAGGAATGGTAATTCGGAAACCCCGTCCCGGGGTTCGATCCGAAGGGATCACCGGCGGCCCGGATCGCCGGGCTACTCTATGAAAACAAACGGAATCTGGCGCGTGTGAGGACGAGTACCCACCGTCTCCGCGTGCCGTATTCAAGCGACGGTCCGGCCGCCTCAGCCAATGGAGGCGACAATGCTAGTCAAGGAAGTCATGCGGGTCGGGACTGAATGGGTCGACCCGGGTGCCACGGTCAGGGACGTGGCCGTGAAGATGCGCGATCTTGGAATCGGAAGCCTCGCGGTGTGCAATGAGGACAAGCCGTTGGGTATTGTGACCGATCGCGACATCGCGCTGCGCTGCTGTGCGGACGCGAAGGATCCAGCGACTGCCACCGCAGGCGAGATCATGAGCAAAAACCTGGCCTGGTGCTACAGCGACCAGAAAATCGAGGACGCCGCGCATCTGATGGAGGAACGGCACATCCGGCGCTTGCCGGTCCTCGACCGTGAGGAAAAAATGGTCGGTTTCCTCAGCGTCGACGACATCGCCGCCAAGGCTTCGTTCGAGCTTGGCGGTGAGGTCTTGAAGGAGGCTGCCGGTTTTTGAGGTTCGGGGAGCCCGAAGGGGGAGGCAACGGGCGGCGGCCTTCGGGCCGCCGTTCGTTCGGATCACTGCCGGGTGGGACTCCGGCGTCGGACTCTGTCCGGCGTCCACACCATTGCGTCCCTATGGCCGGTCGGCGATCAGGCGGATGAAGGAGAGCCGGCCGTCCTCGCCGAAGGCGAAGTCGAAGTAGTTGTTCATGTTATCCCAGACCAATTCCCCATCGCGCCATTCGGGGCAGCCGCTGAAGCTGTAGACACCCTTATGCAGATGTTCCGGGTCCGGCTCGCGGCCTAGCATCAGCATCGCCT
>DAOVHN010000049.1 GCA_030671915.1 Pseudomonadota bacterium | reverse complement strand
GATCTTGCGACCGATGGTCAGGAAACCCAGCTTCGCCAAGTCGTTGCTCAACCCTCCCGACACTGCGGGTTTTTCCGCGTTACCAATCGGTTCCGTGTTCATGCTGAACACTCCTTCATGTCAATGATTTTTCCTTTTGCCGGTAAGTATTGTTCGCAACCGCCGGAAACGTTTAATTTTCCAGCAGTTCGACATTGACGCCGACCGTTATCGCGCCGATCGACTCGCCGCTGTCGGGATCGGCGATCGAGACACTTACCTGCGCCTGGTAGGTTTGCGTGGACTCGTCGAACTCGACCTCGTCGATGAACAGGGCGTCCGGACCGGCCAGGAAGGTCTTCTTCCACTTGGCTTCGTCGCCCTGCCAGTAGTCCGAGGTCACGTCGCTCTGCGCGACATTGAGGCCCTTGTTGTCCATGACGAAAATTTCGGTGAACAAGCCTTCGCCGCCATTCTTGTAGCCGGCCAATTCCTTCGAGGCCGGACGGCCGAGCAACTCGTCGATCATGGGCTTCGAACCGGCGTCGGTCTCGGCGCGCCACTTCTTGTCCAGCGCGTCGATATCTGCCTGGGCAAGCCTGGCATGTTTGCCGTTTTGGGCCTTGACCGCCGCGACGATGGTGGGATTGGCCGACCAGCCCTTGATCTGGCTCTTGACCAGTTCGCGGATCGGGCCCTCATGCTCGCCGGCTGCATAAGCCGCCGGCGCCAGGAAAATGATGGCCATGGCTGCAAGGACGATTTTTCTCATTAGCTTCTTCCTCCTTCACGATGCGCGCATCGCGCATGCCTGGTTTGGATATGGTTTGCTTCAAGCCTGTATCGGCGCCGGGTTGCGGGGCCACAAGGGTGGAACCAGCGTTTGCACTTCAACAACCATAGTTAAAGGGGGAAAGAGCTAAAGAGCGGTTAACATTTCATCTCTATTCTAATGATTTACGGGACTTTTCGCTAAATCACCGAAACGGGGTATTGATTAAGTTGTAATTGGCGCTGCAATTGTCAGTTGCGGATAGTCTGACAAGCATACTTCAGGATATATACATTTCCGGGACCGCCATCGCCCCGTCTCGACCGGCGCGACCCGCCGGAGCGGAGGCCGGCGTGCTTGCGGCTTCGGCGCGTCGCCGGATCGGGGTTTCCTGTCGCCCCTAGGCTTGATCGCCGCGCCCGCCGGCCCTAGGGATTGGCCATCCTGGCTTGCGTCCGCGCGGCGCCTGCCGCATTGTCGTGGCGCAGCCGGAAGGGAGATCCGTCGATGGCTAAATATTCCGTTTTCAGCCTTGTTCGCAATGCGCTGAGCTATCACGAAAACTGGCAGCGCGCCTGGCGCAGCCCCGACCCGAAGCCGGAATACGATATTCTGGTGATCGGCGGCGGCGGGCACGGGCTGGCGACCGCCCATTACCTGGCGAAAGAGCACGGCATCAACAATGTCGCGGTGATCGAGAAAGGGTGGCTGGGCGGAGGCAATACCGCCCGCAACACCACGATCGTGCGGTCCAACTATCTGTGGGACGAGAGCGCGGCGATCTATGAACATTCCCTGAAGCTGTGGGAGGGCCTGTCGCAGGACCTGAATTTCAATGTGATGTTCAGCCAGCGCGGGGTGATGAACCTAGCGCACAACCTGCATGATTGGCGCGAGCTGAACCGCCGCGTCCATGCGATCCGCCTGAACGGGGTGGATTCGGAAATTCTCAGCGCCGCCCAGGTCAAGGCGGAGGCGCCGATCCTGAACGTCTCCCCCGACTCACGCTATCCCATCATTGGCGCGTCGATGCAGCGGCGCGGCGGCACCGCGCGCCACGACGCGGTGGCCTGGGGCTATGCCCGCGCCGCCGACCAGCGCGGCGTCGACATCATCCAGAATTGCGAGGTCACCGGCTTCGTCATCAATAACGGCCGGGTCGAGGGCGTCGAAACCACGCGCGGCCCCATCAAGGCGAAGCGCGTCGGCGTCGCGGTCGCCGGCCATTCATCGGTACTGGCGGATATGGCGGGTTTCCGCATGCCGGTGGAGAGCAATCCGCTGCAGGCGCTGGTCTCCGACCCGATCAAGCCGGTGCTGGACTGCGTGGTGATGTCCAGCGCGGTGCATGTCTATATCAGCCAGTCCGACAGGGGCGAGTTTGTGATCGGCGCGGGGTCGGACCTGCATGTGTCATACTCGCAGCGCGGCAGCTTCGAAATTATCGAGGGCATCATGGGTGCGCTGTGCGAACTGGTGCCCATGGTCTCGCGGATGAAGATGATGCGCCAGTGGGGCGGCGTCGTCGATGTGACGCCCGACCGCAGCCCGATCGTCGGCAAGACGCCGGTCGAGGGCCTGTTTATCAATTGCGGCTGGGGCACCGGCGGCTTCAAGGGCACGCCGGGGTCGGGACACGCCTTCGCGGCGACGCTGGCGGCCGGCGAGCCGAACGACATGGCCGGCCCCTTCTCGCTGGACCGGTTCCGCACCGGTTTCCTGATCGACGAAGCCGGCGCCGCCGCCGTCGCGCATTAAGGGATAGCGGACATGGGAATGAACCACGGAAACGCGGAGAGAACCATATTCTCTTCTAGCCACTCTCGCCTCATCCTGAGCCTGTCGAAGGATCGGCTGGAGAGTAGCCGCGGCAATTCGAAGAGGCACTGGCGGAAACTCTCCCGACAGGAGCCGAGTGGCCGCATCCTTCGACAGGCTCAGGATGAGGACGCAAGCCCATGTTCCTGATCGATTGTCCTTATTGCGGGCCGCGCCAGCAGACGGAATTCCACTGCCATGGCGAGGCCCATATCGCGCGGCCGAAGGATCCCGATGCGATCTCGGACGTGGAATGGGCGGATTATCTGTTCAACCGCTCCAACACGAAGGGCGTCTTCTACGAGCGCTGGGTGCATAACCATGGCTGCCGCCGCTGGTTCAATCTGGCGCGCGACACGGTAAGCGACCGGATCCTCGCGGTCTACCGCATGGGTGAAAAGCCCCCGAGGGTGAAGAAATGACCCAGAAATTCCGACTGGCCGAAGGCGGCCGGATCAACCGCGACCACCCGGTGCAGTTCCAGTTCGATGGGGCCACATTGCATGGCTACGAGGGCGATACGCTGGCCTCCGCCCTGCTGGCAAACGGCGTGCATCTTGTCGGCCGCAGCTTCAAATATCACCGCCCGCGCGGGATTTTGTCAGCCGGCGCCGAGGAATCCAACGCACTGGTGCAGCTGCGCGAGGGGCCGCGGACCGAACCCAACATGCGCAGCACCATGGTGGCGCTGTTCGACGGGCTGAAAGCGGAGAGCCAGAACCGCTGGCCGTCGCTTTCCTTCGACGTCTGGTCGGTCAACAACCTGTTCTCGCGGTTCCTGCCCGCGGGCTTTTATTACAAGACCTTCATGTGGCCGGCGAGCTTCTGGATGACCTACGAGAAGGTCATCCGCAACGCCGCCGGGTTGGGCAAGGGGCCGCTGGGCCGCGATCCCGATCGCTACGAGCACCGCAATCAGTGGTGCGACGTACTGGTGGCGGGCGGCGGGCCGGCCGGGCTGATGGCGGCGCTGGCCGCGGGGCGCGCGGGCGCGCGGGTGATCCTGGTCGACGAGCAATCGGAAATGGGCGGATCGCTGCTGTCCGGCACGGGCGAGGTCGACGGCAAACCGGCCGCCGACTGGGTTGCGGAAATCATGGACGAATTACGATCCATGGAGGAAGTGACGATCCTGCCGCGCACCTCCGTTTCCGGCTATTACGATTACAACTTCCTGACGCTGCTTGAGCGGGTCACCGACCATCTCGACGACGAACCCGACGGCAAGACGCCGCGCCAGCGTTTCTGGCAGGTGCGCGCAAAGCAGGTGGTACTGGCGACCGGCGCGATCGAACGGCCGCTGACCTTCCTGAACAACGACCGCCCCGGCGTCATGCTGGCCGGCGCCGTACGTACATACGTCAACCGCTACGCCGTGTTGCCGGGCCTCAAGGCCGTGATTTTCACCAATAATGACAGCGCGTACGACACGGCGCTGGACCTGCGGCGGGCCGGCGCGTCGGCCACCGTGGTGGACGTACGCAAGGCGCCGCGCGGCGCGCTGGTCGAGGCTGCGCGCGCTGCCGGCATCGACATAATGGACGGCAAGGCCATCGTGAAGGTCAATGGCGGCAAGCGTGTGACCGGCGTGTTGATCCGTGAACTGAGCGAGGATGGCAAGACCGTCACCGGCGGTTCGCAGTCCATCGGCTGCGACCTGGTCGCCATGTCCGGCGGCTGGAACCCCACCGTTCACCTGTTCAGCCAGTCGCGCGGCAAACTGCGCTTCGACGAATCCCTGGCCGCCTTCGTGCCCGACAAGTCCTTCGCCGACGAGCGTTCGGCCGGGGCCTGCAACGGCTCCATGAAACTTTTGGATTGCCTGACCGAGGGTCTGAAGGCCGGGCTGGCCGCCGCGCGCGATGCCGGATTCAATGTCAGGAAGGCGCCCACCGCGCCGAAAGTGGACGAGGCGGAGGAAGGCGGGATCATGCCGATCTGGGTCGTGCCGTCGGGCAAGCGGCTGGGCCAGGGCGGCAAGCATTTCATCGATTTCCAGAACGACGTGACGGCGGCGGACGTATCTCTCTCCCATCGCGAGGGGTACGTGTCGGTCGAACATCTGAAACGCTACACCACGATGGGCATGGGCACCGACCAGGGCAAGACCTCGAACGTCAACGCGCTGGCCATCATGGCGGATCTACAGGGCGTCTCGGTCCCCGAGGCCGGCATCACCACCTTCCGACCGCCCTGGGCGCTGACCGGCTTTGGCGCCATTGCCGGGCGCAATGTCGGCGAATTCATGGACCCAGCGCGCCTGACTGCCATGCATGACTGGCATGTGGAACATGGCGCGAAGTTCGAGGATGTCGGCCAGTGGAAGCGCCCCTGGTATTACCCGAAGCCGGGTGAGAGCATGGCGGATGCGGTCAACCGCGAGACTCTGGCGGCGCGCAGCGCGGTGGCCATGGTGGACGCCTCGACCCTGGGCAAGATCGACATCCAGGGGCCGGACGCGGCGGAGTTCCTAAACCGTATTTACACGAATGCGTGGTTGAAGCTGCCGCTGGGAAGCTGCCGCTACGGGCTGATGCTGCATGAGGACGGCATGGTGTTCGATGATGGCGTCACCACGCGACTGGCCGAAAACCGCTTCCTGATGACCACCACGACCGGCGGCGCGGCCAACGTGCTGACCTGGCTGGAGGAATGGCTGCAGACCGAGTGGCCTGAGATGAAGGTCTATTGCACCTCCGTTACCGAGCAATGGGCGACGGTGTCGGTCAGCGGACCGTACGCCCGCCATGTGGTCGGGTCGCTGACCGACTACGACAAGCTGGGGCCGAAGGATCTGCCCTTCATGACCATGGCGGAAATGGACATTGCCGGCATCCCGGCCCGGGTCTACCGCATCAGCTTCACCGGCGAGCTGGCCTTCGAGGTCAATGTGCCGCGCCGCCAAGGCCTGGCGCTGTGGCGGGCGATCTGGGAGGCGGGGCAGAAATATGGCATCACCCCCTATGGCACCGAGGCGATGCATGTGCTGCGCGCCGAGAAGGGCTTCATCATCGTCGGCCAGGAAACCGACGGCACGGTGACGCCGATGGATATGGGCATGGACTGGATCGTGTCGAAAAAGAAGGGCGATTTCATCGGCCGCCGCTCCTTCGCCCGCGAAGACACCGCGCGCGACGACCGCAAGCAGCTTGTCGGCCTCTATACCGAGGACGACCCGCATCATGTGCTGGTCGAGGGCCAACAGCTTGTGGCGGAAGTGAAGCCGACACCGCCGATGAAAATGGTCGGCCATGTGACCTCGGCCTATTTCAGCTCCAATGTGGGCCGGTCGATCGCCCTGGCAGTTGTCGAGGGCGGCCGCGAACGAATGGGCGAGACGCTGTACGCGCCGCGGCTGGAAGGCGGCAGGCCGGTCAAGGTAACGATCACCGACCCGGTATTCTTCGACAAGGAAGGAGTACGGGCGCGTGGCTGACGTAGTAACCGAAATGAGCCCGCTCGACGGCCGCGCGGGAAGCGGCGCGGATACCGCCGTGATCGTCGAGCATCCCCATTTGAGCAAGATCAACCTGCGCGGTGATTCCGGCGACCAGGCCTTCATGGACGCGGTGGCCGATGCCGTCGGCGCGGCCCCGCCGGTCGAGGCGAACACGGTAATGACGGCGGGCAAACACAGCATACTGTGGCTGAGCCCGGACGAATGGCTGGTGGTAACGCCGGAAGGCAAGCAGGGCGATATGGAAGTGGCGCTGGCCGGGACGTTGGAAGGCCAGCATGTCTCCATCGTCGATGGCACCGACGCCCGCACGACGATCCGCCTGCATGGCGCCGATTCCCGCAACGTCCTGATGAAGGGCTGCCCGCTGGACCTGCACCCCCGCATCTTCGGCCCCGGCCAGTGTGCCCAGTCGATCCTCGCCAAGGCGGACGTGCTGATCCACCAGCTCGACGACACGCCGACCTACGACATTTACGTCCTCTACAGCTTCTCGCGCTATCTGTGGGACTGGCTGGCAGACGCGGCCAAGGGGTTTAGCTGAGGGCCTTGAAAGCCGTGGCGGCGCCGTAGAAGCGGGACGCCACGCGGGACACATGCGCCGGGTCGCCAGTGGTCAGGAAATCCAGCCGGCCTGCATCCTGCCGCGATGCGGGGAATTCGGTGTGCCGGGCGAGGTAGTCCACCAGGCTCTCGGCGACCAGGTCGGGCTGGTGCAGCAACGCAGTGCCGGGGGGCAGCGCATCGCGGAAGGCCTTGGCGACAAGGCCGTAATGGGTGCAGCCCAGCACCGCGACATCGGGCAACACGCCTTGCATCAGTTCCAGCAGCTCGGCCGCAAAACCTTCGACGAGGCCGTGGATTTCGTCTTGCGGGGCGCCGGCCTCGATGGCGTCGACCAGGCCGGGGCAGGCCTGCTGGACGATCAGCACATCCGGCGCTCGTTTCAGGATCTCGCCGACATAGGCGCGGCTTTCAACCGTGCGGCGCGTGGCGAAGATGGCGACCGTTTCCTGTGGCGCGTCAGGGCCGGTATTGGGTTCTTCGACGTGCCAGGGCTGGCACACGATGGCCTCGACCACCGGCACCAGCACGCCGAGCACCCGCCGGCCGGGCCAGGCGTCCGCCAGCCAGGTCCGCTGCAGGCGGCGCAGCGCCACCGCGGCAGCCGTGTTGCAGGCCAGAATCGCCAGCCGGCAATCCATGCGGAACAGCCGTTCGATATTCTCGAGGGTCAGGTTATAGACCTCCTCGGCATCGCGATCGCCATAGGGCGCATGCGCATGGTCGCCTAAATAGACGAAGCCGCGCTCCGGCAGCCGCTCGTTGAGCGCCCTGAGCACCGTCAACCCGCCATGACCGGAGTCGAAGACGCCGATCATGGCGTGCCCGCCGGCGGGAAGGTGGGCCACAGAGGCACAGAAGCACAGAGGGGGTGCGTCAACAGCGGCGCGACCTCGTCCTTCGCGACGGGCCTTCGGCCCTCCTCAGGATGAGGGCACAAGCATTGGAGTCTCATCCTGAGGAGCCCCGCAGGGGCGTCTCGAAGAACGAGGTTGCACCGCTGTTGGGGCAAGCGCTGGACTGGCGAAGGCAACCACGGTCCACCGAGCCATCTCTGTGTCTCTGTGTCTCTGTGGTTCATAATCCGGTCAGCCCGCTATTCGATCATGTCCTGGATGTAGGGCGGCAGGGCGAAGGCGGCCTTGTGGACGGCCGGTGTGTAGTAGCGGGTCTCGATACCGGCTGCCTTGAAACGTTCCGCCAGCGTCTCTTCCGTCACCTGGCGCAGGGACGCATCGTCGGTGCCCCAGCCGAAGGCCATGGGGCCGCCGACATAGGTCGGCACGGTGGCGAGGTAACAGGTCGGGTCGCGGAATAGCTTGCGGAAGGCCGCCAGCGTGCTGGTCAACTCGTCGCCCTGCAGGAACGGCACGCCGTTCTGGGTGGCGACGATCCCGCCCTCGTTGAGACAGCGCTTCACATTGCCATAGAAGGCCTCGGTGAACAGAACCTCTGCCGGGCCGATCGGGTCGGTGGAATCGATGATCGCGACGTCGAAACGCTCGTCCGTCTCGGCAACGAACTTCGCGCCGTCGGCGATGACCAGGTTCAGCCGCGGATCGTCGAACGCGTCCTTGCAGATATTCGGCAGATATTGCTTGCTGAACTCCACCACGCCGGCGTCGATCTCGACCATGGTGACGCGCTCGACCGATTTATGCTTCAGCACCTCCTCGGCCATGCCGCCGTCGCCGCCGCCGATGATCAGCACGCGTTTTGCCTTGCCATGGGCCAGGATCGGCAGGTGAGCCATCATCTCGTGATAGATGAACTCGTCCGATTCCGTGGTCTGCACGACGCTGTCGAGCGTCAGCACACGACCGAAGGCCTTGCTCTCGAACAACTGCAGGCGCTGATGCTCGGTCTTGCTGTCGAACAGCAATTTGTCGATCCTGATCTTGATGCGAAGGCCGTCATGGAGGGCTTCCTCCGACCACTCTTCCATCAGCCTTCGCCCCGAAGATGTTCGGTAACCTTGACGCGGACAGGCTTGAAAGCGGCCTTCAGTACCTCGACCGCCTTGTGCGGCTCTGCATCGCCGCACATGAAGACGTCGAACGCCGCATAGCCGCATTCCGGCCAGCTATGCACGCTGATATGCGATTCCGCCAGCACGGCCACGCCCGACACGCCGCTGTTGGGCGTGAAGTGATGCAGATGGATATGCAGCAGGGTCGCGCCCGCGGCCTCCACGCTATAGCGCATCGCCGTATCGATCCGGTCGATATCGTCGATGCCCTCGCAGCCCCAGAGGTCGATGATCAGATGCGTGCCGGCAAAGCGCACGCCGTCGCGCTCGATAAAGAAGTCCTTATCGTTTTCGTATGTGCCGCGATCGGCATGCAGCGGAACTACGCTGCGGGTTACGTCTTCCGCGTGGGTGGTGCCTGGATCGCGACCCAGGTCCGTCCCCAGTTGGTCGAGTGCGGTGAATTCAGACATGGTCCGTACTCCCAACCAGTAGATGGCCCAGAAATTTATGAACGCGCGATATGGACGAACTGCGTTGGTTTTTCAAGCGAAAATTCGGGTTTTCGTAAGAATTCTTGACGCAGGCCTGTGCCAGCCTCTATCGCGGGGCCGGAACGTTCATAAAGCGGCCTGACAGCTTGTCCCAATAGAAGGCGTCGGCGAGCTGGTCGAGGACGTTCAAGGTAACGGCGGGATTTTCCAGCATCAGCGGCGGCGCGTTGCCGCCGGCGTCGGCGGGCGCCGGCAGAACCGTGCCGGCCGGCAGGTAGCCGAGATAGATGTCGCGCGCAACGCCGCCGAAGAAG
>DAOVHN010000536.1 GCA_030671915.1 Pseudomonadota bacterium | reverse complement strand
TTTTGCCGGTGACGAGAGCCTCCGGCGCGGCCTCGGCGCTGGCTGCCAGGCGGGTGCGGTTTTCGTAGAGGGCGTCGATCAGGGTGATGAAGCGGCGGGCCTCATTGCGCATGGTCTCGTCCATGATCGGAATGCCGTCGATCAGGACCATACGGTAATGCCGGGCGATGGTCAGGTAATCCTCGGGCCCCAGGGCCGAGCGGCAGAGATCGTCGAAATGGAACCGGGCAATCCCGCGCGCGGCGGCGGGAACCTTCACCTTACGGGACTTTACCGTCAGCGCCTCGGGGAGCGGCCCCACCCCGTCGGTAAGGTCGGCGAACAGCCTGTCCAGCGCCGCCGTCGCCTGCTCTCCCAGCGGGCTATACCAAACCTCTCGGCCTTCCAGACGCGCCTGGCGCTAATCTTTTTGCGCCGACAGTTCAAGGAGATCGAGCTTTTGCTTGATTACCTCGATGAAGGGCAGGAACAGCTCGCGCTGCAGGCCGCCCTTGTAGAGGTCGTCGGGGGGTGTGTTGGAGGTGCAGACCATCACCACGCCGCGTTCGAACAGGGCCTCGAACAGGCGGCCCAGGATCATCGCGTCGGCGATGTCGCGGACTTCCAGCTCGTCGAAACAGAGCAGCCAGACACCCTCGGCAATGGCGTCCGCCACCAGGTCGATGGGATCCTCGCGGTCGCCGGATTTCTTCTGCGCCTTTCGCCAGCGGTGCAGCGCCTCATGCACTTCGATCATGAACTGGTGGAAATGGACGCGGCGTTTCCGTTCCAGCGGCGCGGCCGCGATAAACAAATCCATCAGCATCGACTTGCCGCGCCCGACCGGGCCGTAGAGATAGAGGCCGAGCGGCGGGTCCTCGCGGCGGCGGGCCAGGCCCAGCACCGCCTTCCAGCCCGTTATGCCGCCGACGGGCTGGTAATGCTTCAGCGCGCGGCAGAGCGATTGCAGCTTCTCCGCCGCCAGCTCCTGGATCGGGTCGGGCTGCAGCACGCCGTCCCGCACCAGTTGCCGATATGCGAAAAGGGGGCCTTCATTCATGGTAAGGCCACGCGGTCAGCGGGCGGCGGAGATATTCATGATATCGGCGGTAACGTAGGATGCCGCGTCGGACAGCAGCCAGACGATCCCCTCGGCGACCTCCTCCGGCGTGCCGGCGCGGCCCATGGGGATCAGGTGGGCTTCCTTTTCCACGCGCCCCGGCAGGCCGGAAGAGGACTCGTGGATGTCGGTGTCGATGATGCCGGGCGCCACCGCGTTGACGCGGATGCCTTCCTTGACGACTTCCTTGGCGAGCCCGATGGTCAGCGCATCGACGCCGCCCTTCGCCGCCGCATACCAGACGTAATAGTTCGGGCTGCCCAGTTTCGAGGCGATGGAGGAGACATTGACGATGGCGCCGCCCTTGCCGCCGAAACGCGTCGACATGCGCCGCACCGCGGCGCGGCAGGCCCAGATGGTGCCGTAGAGATTGGCGTCGATACAGGCGCGGATGGTTTCCGCCGGCGCGCTGTCCAGCCGGTCGACCTTGCCCGTTATGCCAGCGTTATTCACCAGCGCCGTGAGCGTTCCGAGCTCCTTGTCCACCGTCTCGAACAGGCGTTCCGTTTCCTGCTCGCCGCCGGCATCGCATTTCACGGCCAGCCCGCGGCGGCCGGCGGCCTCGATATCGCGCACCACGGCGGCCGCGGCCTCGGCGTTCGACAGATAGGAAATCGCCACGTCATGGCCGCGCTCGGCCAGCATGCGGGCGGTGGCCGCACCGATGCCACGGCTGCCGCCGGTTACGATCGCTATACCGCTCATTCCGCCGCCCGCGCCGCCGGAGCGAACGCGGTCTCCATCTCGCGCCGAACCCGCACCGCATGGGCGCTTTCGTCGATTTCGACATCCCGCCAGCACAGCGGCCGACCGGCCGCGACCGGGTTCTTCAATTTCACGTCATGGGCCAGGCCCAGCGGCAACCCACCCAGCGCCAGGCTGTCGGCGGCCGGCATCAGCTTACCCCAGACCGTTGAGCCGCCCTCGCCATCCAGTATCTCGCCGGCGGCGAGGTCGCGCTTGGCGGTGGCGACCACATCGCCGCGCCAACCGGTGGGGGCGCCCGTGGGCTCACCGCGCAGGGCCGCGCTGGCGACCGAAATGCCGAGCTCCAGCCCGATCAGGTGCCAGGGCTTGTACATGGCGGTGTAGAGGCCCGAATCGTCGGTGATGAGCCCGTATTCGGCGAAGCAGCGCGCCGCGTAATCGTCCTGTGCCGCGAAAGTCACGTAAACGCCCCAGCGCAGGTCGTTCGTTACGTCAGAGCCGTCGCGGTTGAGGCAGGAGATTACCTCCACCATACCGCGGTGTTCCAGCAGGCCGCCATCGGCCTTGGGCTTCAGGAGCTTCGCCAGCTCATGCGTGCCGACCGGCGGGAAGGACAGGCCGTCACTTGGGCAGTCCAGGCCGCAGGCGTTGGCCACGGCTGCCATTTCGATCCCCGACTTGGTGCCGTCCAGGAAGGAATTGAACATCTTCGGGTTCATGCCGCCTTCGGCCGCGCGTTCGGGGCTGATGCCGTAATA
>DAOVHN010000296.1 GCA_030671915.1 Pseudomonadota bacterium | reverse complement strand
TATTCCGGCTGGAAGGACCCGTTCGGCGACCCGGAATTCACCCGGCGCTGGCGTGGCTATGCCCAGGCGCTGGACGCGCGCTACGAATATACACCGTTCATGGTGGTTGGCGGCAGGGCGCATGTGGTTGGTTCCGAACGCGCCGAGGTCGAACAGCGCATCCTGCTGGAACGCAAACAGGCGGAGGACCATCCCCGCCTGACCCTGGAAATGACGGAAGACGCCGCAATCGTTACCATCGATGGCGATGGCCCGGCGGGCATTTTCGATGTGATCCTCGCCGCTTATGACAGCAAGCATCAAACAGTTGTCACCGCCGGCGAGAACCGCGGCAAGACCCTGACCAACGTCAATGTCGTGCGCGGCGCCCAGCGCGTTGCCCAGTGGGCCGGCGATCCGGTCACCGTCAAGATTCCGCTGTCGCAGATGACTGGCGACGGCGGCTGCGCGGTGCTGCTGCAACGGGCCGGCGGCGGCCCTATTCTGGCGGCTGCTTCAGCCGATTTCTGATCCTGCAATTGCCCTATCCCCCTTGTGTGGAAGGGTCCATCGAAGGATACTGCCGGCGGTAAAAGGTGCAGGCTGGAAAGGCGGTATTGGGGCATGGAGCAGGCAAGGCGGCGGGTCGATTTCCTGTTCCTCAATCTGGGACATTTCTTCGACCATTTCCTGATCCTGATTTATGCGACGGTGGCCATGGCGATCGCCGCGGATCGCCAGGTCGATATTCCGGGGCTCACTTCCGACTGGGACATGACCTATGCCGACCTGGTGCTGTTTTCGACCGCCGGGTTCGTGGCCTTCGGGCTGTTTTCGCTGCCCGCCGGCTGGCTCGCCGACCGCTGGAGCCGCACCGGCATGATCTCGGTCTTTTTTCTCGGCATGGGCGGGGCAGCGATCCTGACCTCGTTCGCGGAGACGCCCTGGCAACTGGCGGCCGGCATATTGCTGACCGGCGCGCTGGGGGCGATCTATCACCCGGTGGGGCTGGCCATGGTGGTGCAGGGACGCGAGAAAACCGGCGTGCCGCTGGCGATCAACGGCGTGTTCGGCAATCTCGGCGTGGCGGCGGCGCCGCTCTGCACCCTGCTGCTGATCGGGGATTTCGGTTGGCGCGCGGCCTTCATCGTGCCGGGCGTCGCCTGCATGCTGACCGGCGTGGCATTTATCATCTGGCAGCGTATCGGCCACGCCCATGACCGGCGGGAGGCCGCGGCCGGGCGCGCGCCGCGGGCCGAGGCCGCCCATGTGCCGGCGCTCACCCTCGACCGTGCGGTGCTGATCCGGGTCTTCGCCATCATCTTCGTTACCGCCGCCATCGGCAGCTTCATTTTCCAGAGCACCACCTTCGCCCTGCCCAAAATCTTCGACGAGCGCCTGGCCGGGCTGGCCACCAGCGGCAAGGCGGTGGGCTGGTGGACTTTCGCCGTGCTGGCCAGCGCCTCGCTGGCGCAGATCGTCGTGGGATACCTCGTGGATAATCACTCGGTGCGGGTCGTTTTCGCCGCCGTGGCCGGGCTGCAGGCGGCGCTGTTCTTCGCCATGCTGAACCTGACCGGCGGCGCTGCGCTGCTGGTCGCCATCGGCTTCATGCTGGTGGTTTTCGGCCAGGTGCCGATCAACGACGTGCTGATCGGCCGCATCGCCAAAAGCGAATGGCGCAGCCGCGCCTACGCCATCCGCTACGTCGTCTCGTTCGCCGTGATGGCGACAACCATCCCCACCATCGCCGTCGTCCACGGCAACTGGGGCTTCGACGGCCTGTTCCTGATCATGGCCGGGGGCGCATCGCTGATCTTCCTGGCCGTCGTACAGCTGCCGGGAACACGTTTGAGAGTGTCCCCCGTGACGGCGGAGTAGAGGGCGCTATCCCAGCCCCGCCGCCATCACCTTGCTCAAACGCCGGGCGAATTCCACCGGGTCGGTTACCGGTTCGCCTTCGAGGATCCGGGCCTGGTCCAGCAGAAGCCAGGCGGCGTCTTCCAGAACCGGGGCCGTGACGTCGGCCTTGGCCTTTCCCGCCAGGCCCTTTATCAGGGCGTGTTTGGGATTGATCTCCAGGATGCGGGCGGAGGCCTCGTTCAGCTGGTTGTGGGCGCGCAGGATGCGTTCCATGTGGATGTCCATGTCATGCTCGCCGGCGACCAGGCAGACCGCGCTGTCGGTCAACCTATGGGAAGCGCGCACGTCCTTCACCCGCTCGCCCAGCGCCAGCTTCACCGCCGCGACCAGCGGGCCAAGATCGGATTCGTCCGCCTTGTCTTCGGCCTCGTCCTTCTCCTCGCCCTTGATCTTCGACAGGTCCGCGCCGCCGCGCGTCACCGACTTGAAGCCTTTTTCTTCATAGACGCCGACCATCGGCACCCAGAAATCGTCCACCGGGTCGGTCATCAGCAGGACTTCGATGCCCTTGGCGCGGAAGCCCTCCAATTGCGGGCTTTTGGCCAGCGCATCGGCGTCGCTGCCGCTGATGTAATAGATCTCGTCCTGGCCGTCCTTCATGCGGCCGATATAGTCGTCCAGCGAGACCAGCCCTTCCGCCGCGGTGGAGCGGAAACGGCAGAGTTTGACCAGCCGGTCGCGCTCGCCGGCGCCCTCATAGATGCCTTCCTTCAACACCGCGCCGAAATTCTTCCAGAAGCCGTTGAAGGACTCGCCATCCTCCTTCGCTTTCTTTTCCAGGTCGCCGAGAACGCGCTTGACGATGCCGCTCCGGATCTTGGCGGTAACCGGGTTGTCCTGCAGCATTTCACGGCTGACGTTCAGCGGCAAATCCTCGGAATCCACGATGCCACGCAGGAAGCGCAGCCAGGGCGGCACCAGACCGGTCTCGTGGTCGGTGATGAAGACGCGCTTTACGTACAGCTTCACGCGGCTCTCGCGGTCCGGCTGGAACAGGTCGAAGGGCTGCATCGAGGGCACAAACAAGAGCGCCCGGTAGTCGATCACGCCTTCGGCGTGGAAATGCAGCACCGACCAAGGCTCGTCCGCCAAATGGGCGACGTGATGGTAGAATTCCTTGTATTGGTCTTGCCCCACCTCCGCCTTCGGGCGGGTCCACAACGCCGCGCCGGTATTGGCCTGTTCGGCCTCGCCGCCGGCCTCGGCCAGGGTGATGGGGAAGGGAATATGGTCGGAATAGCGTTTGACGATACCCGACAAGCGGTCCTTGTTCAGATACCCCTTGTCGTCGTCGCGCAGATGCACGGTAATCGTCGATCCGCGGGACTCGCGCTCGGCTGGTTCGATGGTGAAGGTGCCCTTGCCGTCCGACGACCAGCGCCAGGCCGTGTCCTCGCCGGCGCGACGCGTGATTACCTCCACGCTGTCGGCGACCATGAAGGCGGAATAGAAGCCGACGCCAAACTGGCCGATCAGCGAGGTATCCTTGCGGGCATCGCCGGTCAGGCTCTGCACGAAGGCGGCTGTTCCGGACCGCGCGATGGTGCCCAGATTTTCCACCAGGTCGTCGCGGTTCATGCCAATGCCGTTGTCGGCGATGGCGATGGTCTTCGCCGCCTCGTCCACGGTAATGGCGATGCGGTAGTCGGCATCGCCGGCCGCCAGTTCCGGCGCAGTCAGCGCGTCGTGCCGCAGCCTGTCGCAGGCGTCGGATGCGTTGGAGACAAGTTCGCGCAGGAAGACTTCCTTGTCGCTGTACAGCGAATGCGCGACGATATCCAGAAGGTGGCTCATCTCCGCCTGGAAGCTCAGCGTCTCCGCCTTGCCCTTGCCTTTTCCGCCGCTCTTCGCGGTTTTTTTCGGTTTTACCTTTGCGTCGGCCATGGTTTTTGCTCGCTAGCGATCTGTCTGGTTGGGATGGCGGTTATATGTGGCAGACCGCGCCGCCATGCAACCCCGTTCAGGCTCTCCAATCCAGCGGTCCTTGGTATAACTTCATGTTAACGGTATTATGTTTAGATTCGCGCGACGATTCGGATGCAGGCGCTGAAAGGAGCGGGCATGCTGCGAGTTTTGAAAATGCTGGCGATGGCGGCAATCGCGATCGGATGGGCGGCCGCGCCGGCGGCGAGCCAGGACGCCATCGGCAAGGCGTTCGCCGAGGCGCTGTTCAAGGAACAGCAGATTTCGCGCAGCGTGCGGGAACATCCGGACGTTTCCGGCCTGGAGAAGGCTGAGATGAACGCCGTCCTGCAGAGCAGGGACGCACTGACAGGGTTTTTTGCAGCCCTCAAGGGCGGCGCCAGGGTGAAGG
>DAOVHN010000122.1 GCA_030671915.1 Pseudomonadota bacterium | reverse complement strand
GGCCGTTGCCGTCCTGGTCCAGCCGGTCGAAGCGGTCCTTCATGCCCTGATGGCCGTTACCCCCGCCGGTCGCCGCCAGCGCGATGCCGGGAAGCGCCGCCGAGATCGCCAGGGCGATAAGGGTGCTGCGAATTTTCATTGTCTGTCTCCTTCAATGTTCCAAGGGATCGTTGAACCAATGACCCTTGAACGCGGGGACAGACGGAATTCCGTCGCGGAAAAATGCAAGATTTTAGCGGTTGTCGTTAAGCAGTTGCCGCAGCTCGGTTTTCAGCACTTTTCCGTAGTTGTTTTTCGGCAGAGAATCGAGGAAACGGTATTCCTTTGGCCGCTTGAATCGGGCGATGCGGGCGAGACAAAGCTGATCGAGTTCCTCCATCTTGATCTCGCAGCCCGGTTCGGCGACCACGAAGGCCAGCACGCTTTCGCCCCAGTCGGGGTCGGGCTTGCCGATGACCGAGACCTCGCTCACACCCGGATGCCGCAGCAGCACTTCCTCGACCTCGCGCGGATAGATGTTGGTTCCCCCGGAAATGATGACGTCCTTGCTGCGATCCATCAGCGTCAGGTAACCATCCTCGTCGAAGGCGCCAACATCGCCGGTATGCAGCCAGCCGCCGCGCAGGGTCTCGGCGGTGGCTTCGGCGTTGTCCCAATAGCCGCGCATCACGGAATCGCCACGCACCAGGATTTCGCCGGCCTCGCCCGGCGGCAACGGGGTGCCGTCGCCGTCCACCATCCGGACATCGACGATACCAAACGGCATGCCGACCGAGGCCAGCCGTTCCCCGAACCGGGGCTCGCCGGCCTTGGGGAAGCGGTGTTTCGCCAGCGAGGTGATGGTCATCGGGCTTTCGCCCTGGCCGTAGATCTGCGCCAACCGGTCGCCCAGCACCCCGATGGCGCGCTTGCAGTCCTCGACATACATCGGCCCGCCGCCATAGATAATAGTCTTGAGACCCGAAAGGTCGGGGTCGGCGGCCTCGGCCGCCGCGACCAGCCGATGGACCATGGTGGGCGCGGCGAACATGGCGACGCCGCCGTGGGCGGCAAACAGGCGAAACATCTCGTCCGGCTCGAACCCGCCGGATTCGGGGATGACCTGCGCCGCGCCGGCGGCCACATGCGGGATGATGTAGATGCCGGAGCCGTGCGACATCGGCGCGGCGTGCAGGATGGCATCACCGGGCGCGATGGCGTCCACATCGGCGAAATAGCCCCATGTCATGGCGAAGAGGTTGCGGTGAGTCAGCATCGCCCCCTTGGGTCGGCCGGTGGTGCCGCTGGTATAAAACAGCCAGGCAATGTCGTCGGCCTCCGTGGATGCGACGCCCATGCCGTCGCCCTTGCCCATCCGCCGCCACTCCGCGCCGCCCATCTCAATTACTGCTCGCGGGCCGGTCAGCGCGCCCACCGTCGCCGCCAGGTCCGGGGTCGTGAAACAGACACGCGCGCCGCTATGGTCGAGTATGTACTGGAACTCTGCCGCCGCCAGCTTGGCGTTGACCGGCACGACGATCAGCCCGGCGTGCCAGCAGGCGAACATCAATTCGGCATACTCCGGGCAGTTTTTCATGATCAGCGCCACTCGGTCGCCAGGCGCGAGTCCCAGCCGTCCGCGCAGATTGGCCGCCAGCACAGCCACGCGCCCGGCCAGCGCCCGGTAATCGCAAATAACCCGCTCACCGAGCGCCAGCGCCGGCCTGCCGGCGAAACCGCGCCCCGCGCGATCGAGCAATGAAGCCAGGTTCATGACATCTCCCACACGTGGGATAATTGCCGGAGCATGCGCCGGGCGTCAATGGGGGGCAGCGTGTGCGCCTCTAATGCGTCGGCTCGAAGGTCTCGTAAACGATCTTGCTGACTGCCAGCAGGGGCTCGCGGGGAATGTCGCCGGCGATGGCGTAGCCCATTTCGGGGTCGAGCCAGACGAAGGCGCCCGCGCCCTGCATTTCCTGATAGCGGAAAGCGGTTTCCTGGCCGGATTTGTAGAGCGAGACATAGACGGTCACGCGGCGGCCGGTTTCGTCCTCATACATGAATTGCGCCGCCGGTTCGCCGCCCTCTGCCGGCAACAACCGCCCGCCCACCAATTCGAAGCCGAGCGACGCCAGATCGGGCGTGCGGATGTCTTGGCCCAGCCGTTTGGACAGCCATTTGACCAAATGCTCCCGCTGGTCGGCAAATACCTCGACCGGATGCAGCACCTCGACCGCATAGACCCGATGCGCCGACATTGCCTGTTGCGCGACATGGCGCGAGGCCTCGACCATCACGCGATCGCCCGGCCCTTCACTGGCCAGCCAGTCATTGGCCAGCCAGCCGCCGGTCAGCCCCATGGCCAGCCAGGCGACCGAAGCGGCGAGCGGCGTCCGCCAGCGACGGCGGGCTTGGCGCGAGGCGATGTTCGCCGCACGCAGACGTTCGGGCAGCGGCTCGTCCGCCACGCCGCCGAACAGGGCCTCGATCTCGCGGTTCTGGTCGGCATAGGCGTTCGCCCGCGCAGCGAGCCCGGCATCGGCGGCGACGGTTGCGTTCACCACGCCGGCATGATCGGGGTCGAGCTGCCCGTCGATCCAGGCATGCAGTTCGGCTTCATCGATCGCAAACGGCTTGTCGCTCATTTCACCACCCTTAGCGCCTGCGCGCCCTCTTCCATCAGGCGCCGCAACCGCTCACGCCCGCGCGACAGGCGCGACATCACGGTGCCCGCCGCGACGCCGACCGTTTCGGCCACTTCGCCGTAACTCATTCCTTCCAGTGCGACCAGCAGGATCACCTGGCGCTGGTCGGCCGGTAGTTCGTCCAGCGCCGCGGCCAGTTCCATTCCGGCTATCCGCGAATGCTGTGAGGCTGGCCGGGCATAATGGCCGTCCTGGTCATCGATCGGCACGGATGCCGGGCGACTGCCGCGCCTGCGCGTATCGTTGGCGTGAATGTTGTGCATTATGGTGAACAGCCAGGCGCGCGTGTTGCCGTCCTCGTTCCACAGATGCCGGCGAGAAAGCGCCCGTTCCAGGCAATCCTGAACGAGATCGTCCGCCTGCTCGGCGTTGCGGGTCAGGGCCCGCGCGTAACGCCGCAGGTTCGGGCTCCATTGTTCGAGCTGCTGCAGGAACGTATCCAACCTCTCGCCTTTCCCATCGGTCGCCGTCAATGAAATATACAGCGCAATCGGCCGATTATTCCCTATCCATTTTCCGCATATCGGCCATGGGAATTTTTCATTTCCCGGCCGCGCCAACATGGTGCATAAGCGAATCGTTGAGTGAAGCCTTTTTCCAGGAGCAAGCCCATGTATTCGGCACTGATGGCGGCATGGGCGTTGCTGTTGGGCATGGCATTCATCATGCTAGGCAGCGGGCTGCAGGGAACGTTGCTGGGCCTGCGCGCCACGCTGGAGGGATTCCCCACCGCGGTCATCGGTTTCGTCATGACCGGCTATTTCATCGGCTTCCTCCTGGGATCGGTGATCGCGCCCAAAATCGTGGAGCGGGTCGGCCATATCCGCGTATTCGCCGCGCTAGCATCGCTGGCCTCCGCCTCGGCGCTGGTCCATGCGGTATTCGTCGATCCATATAGCTGGGGGGCGATGCGGGTCGTCACGGGATTTTCCTACGCCGGGCTTTATGTGGTGGCGGAAAGCTGGCTGAACGACCGCGCCACCAACGAGACCCGCGGGCAAATCCTTTCGATCTACATGGTGGTGAGCTTCGGCGGCATGACCGCCGGGCAGTTACTGCTGAATCTGGCCGATCCGGGCGGTTTCGGCCTGTTCGTGCTGATTTCGGTACTGGTTTCGCTGGCCCTGGTGCCGATCTCGTTGACCGCGGCACCGGCGCCGACCTTCGACGCGCTCTCGCCGGTCGGCCTTCGGCAACTCTACAGCATCTCGCCACTCGGCGTCGTGGGCGGTCTCGGCACTGGCCTGGCCAACGGCACCATTTTCGGCATGGGCGCCGTATACGGAAAGGTCGCCGGCATGACGAATGCCGAGGTTTCGCTGTTCATGGGCCTTATCCTGCTCGGCGGAATGCTGCTGCAATGGCCGGTGGGCCGGATTTCGGACCTGCTGGACCGGCGCAAGGTAATCCTGGGCGTTACCGTGCTGGCAATGCTGGCCGCACTGGCCGCGGGAACGATGCCGGGGCGGCCGATCTGGATATTGCTGGGCGTGGCGTTCCTGTTCGGCGGCATGAGCCTGCCGATGTATTCGCTGTGCGCCGCCCATCTGAACGATTATCTGGACCCCAAACAGATGGTCGCTGCCAGCAGCGGCTTCGTGCTGGTCAGCGGTCTCGGGGCCGTTCTGGGCCCCGTCAGCGCCTCCGTGGCAATGCATTTTGCCGGCCCCAAGGGTTTTTTCCTGTGGTTGGCGCTGATCAAATGCTGCATAGGCCTGTTCGCCCTGTGGCGCATGACGCGCCGCGCGTCCATGCCGATCGAGGACCAGGGGACTTTCGTGTCCATGCCACCGCGTGCGTCACCGGTGGCAGTCACTCTGAATCCGGAGACGCCGGAGGACGCGGCCGACTGGGAGGAAATACCGCCGGATTTCGACCCGATGGCACAAGAGACCGAAGAAGAGAAGCCGGAATAGCGGCATATTGACGTAGCTCAATGCCGGACCGGTGGGAAAGGGCCACGCTGTTGCATTATATATAGCCGTCGGAGAGCAATGCGATGCCCGATATCAGTACCGACAAGGTGTGCTACTTGATCGTCAAGGCCCGAGAGTTCGACGTTAAGGTCGATGTCGAGGAGCCCGATCCTGGCGGCAACCCTACCGATTCAGATTCCAGCGAAATTCTGCAGGACTATGCGGACGACCCCACCCTGCAGGAGATCAAGACTTTCGTCGACGATCTGAACGAGGACGAGCAGATCGATCTCGTCGCGCTGATGTGGCTGGGCCGCGGGGATTTCGACACATCGGAGTGGGAGGACGCACGCACCGAAGCGATCCGGGCCCGCGACGAACATGGCCATACCGCCGAATACCTGCTGGGCGCGCCGTTGCTGGGCGACTATCTGGAGGAGGCTCTCAGCCAGTTCGGGGAGTCCTGCAAGGATATCCAGTTAAACCACCTGTAACCGGTGCAAGAGGAGGCACACTCTCACAGTACGCAACCCCCGATACAGCGTCACATTGCCACGCTGGAAACAGCCTTGTGATGCTGAACCATTAACCTTTTCGAGATATTCTATTGGCCTCGCACCGCCTGCACTGGCGGCGGGTAAGGGATAGTGCGTGCTTATCGCGCAACAAGCTGTCCCGAAAAAATAACAAGGGGCTGTGTGTGGCAGGATCGAAGGAAGGAACCCTGAGGCCGCAAGACGGCGATCAGCTCAGGCAGCGGCTGCGCGAGCTGGAAGCCGAGGCCGAGAGATTACGCGCCGCGCTGGGCGACGCAAACCGGCCGGCCGGGCCAAGCGACGCCTCCGCCGCCAAGGGTTTCGGGCAGCCCCGGTCACTGGCAAATCAGTACAAGCAGATCGCCGAGATTCTGGACGCATCGGCGGATGCCATCATCAGCGTCGACGACCGCGGCATGGTCCGCCGGTTCAACCGCGGGGCCGAGGCCGTTTTCGGCTATCGTTCCAGCCAACTCATCGGCCGGCCGCTCGATACCCTGATCCCGAACCACTTCCGCACGGGGCACCGGTCGCATATGGCGAATTTCGATCGGGCCGCGGAATCCAGCCGGCTGATGAACGACCGCGGCGAAATCTTCGGACTGCGCAGGGACGGCGCCGAGTTCCCAGCCGAAGCATCGATCGTCAGGCTGGAAGGCGACGGGCGGCCTGTTTTCACCGTCATCATGCGCAACATCGCTGAGCGGAAAGCAGCCGAGGCCGCGCTGCGGGAACGCGAAGCCCAGCTACGCCAGGCGCAGAAAATGGCGCGGATCGGTACCTTCGTGTGGGACGAAACCACGGACAGCTTCGAATATTGCTCGGACGAACTGGCGGCGCTTCTGGGATCGACCCCCGAGGCGATTGTGAAAGCGAGCAAGTCGGCCAACTGGGTGCTTGAACGGATTCATCCAGACGACCGGGACCGATATACCGCGCTGGTGACCAAGGCGCTCGAAACAGCCGTGCCGTATGACGTGGAGTTCCAGTTCCTGCACGGTGATGGTCATCTTATTCATCTTCGCGAGATGGGTGAACCGGAACTGGATGCGGACGGGCGGGTTGTTCGCACTTTCGGCACAGAGCAGGACATAACGCATATCCGCCAGGCCGAAGAAACCCTGCGCCAGAGCGAAAGCCGCTTAAGGCAGGCGCAACGACTGGCGCGGTTGGGCACATACGTCTGGGACGATGTGACGGACCTTTGCGTCGACTGTTCCGACGATATGGCGGCGCTTTTCGGTCTATCACCCGCACAATTCGTCGCCGAACGCGGAACGGGAAAGAAATTCGCTGAATTCGTACATGCCGACGACCGGGACCGGCTGGAGAAAATCTTCAGGGAGAGCCTGGCTGGCGCGTTATCCTACGAGACCGAATATCGAGCCTACGACGCCCGGGGCGATATCCGGCATTTCCGGGAAATCGTGGAACCCATAACCGACGAGAACGGCCGCCAGATCCGCACCTTCGGCACGGTGCAGGACATCACCAGTTTGCGCCAGACAGAAGAGGCGCTACGGGACAACGAACGGCAGCTTCGAACCATCACCGACAATCTGCCTGCTTTTATCGCCTATACGGACAAGGATCAGCGACTGCAATTCGCCAACAAGACAGCGGCAGAATGGTACGGCAACCGCAAGGAAGACCTCATCGGCAAGAGCGCAAGCGAGCTGCTTAGCAAGGAGGCTTACGAGCAGGTAAAGCATCGATTTGAAGAGGTTCTGTCGGGAAACAGCGTCAGAGTCGAGGAATTCAGGGAGTTCTCCGACGGCAAGACCCGGTATGTCGATAACACCAGCATCCCCAATATCGACGATATGGGGGAGGTGCAGGGTTGGTTTTCACTGATTACCGATATCACCGAGCGCAAGCTGGCGGAGGAAGCGCTACGCCAGCGCGAGACGCAGTTGCGCGCCATCACCGATAACATCCCCGCCTTCATCGTCTATATTGACGATGGCCTTCGCTACCGGTTTGCGAACCGGCTGGCGGCGGAGTGGTATGGCCGCCCGGCTTCGGAGATCGTGGGCCGGCACGTCCAGGAGGTGATGGGCCCAGAGGCAGTGGAACTCCTGCGGCCCAGGATCGAAGCCGTGCTGGCGGGCGAAAGCGTAAG
>DAOVHN010000259.1 GCA_030671915.1 Pseudomonadota bacterium | reverse complement strand
GCGCGCCGGCCGGCGGCGACACCGAAGCGGTTCGCGTAAATGCGCGCGGCGTTGGCCAGCATGACGCCGGGCTTGTCGTTGTTGCCGAAGGCGACGGAGCGCTCGATCGCGCCGGTGGCGACAATCGTCCGCCGGGCGCGCACCATCCAAAAACGTTCGCGCGGCAGGTGATGCGACGGGTCGGCCAGATGGTCGGTAACGCATTCAAGCATGCCTGCCACGCCACCGTCATAAAGGCCGAAAACGGTGGTGCGCGGCATGATCTCGACATTGCCGGCGGCCTCCAGCGCGGCGATGCGCGACGCGCGCCAGTCGGCGGGGGCCTCATCGCCGACGCCCTCGGTCTCCGACAGCAGGCCCGGCGCGACGGCGAAATCCTGTTCCGCCAGGATTACATGCAGTCCGGCCTCGGCGGCGACACGCGCGGCCTCCAGCCCGGCCGGGCCGGAGCCGACAACCAGCACATCGCAATGGGCATGCGCCATTTCGTATGAATCGGGATCGGGCTCACGCGAGGCCTCGCCCATGCCGGCGGCGCGACGGATAATTTTCTCATATTGCATCCAGGCCCAGGTGCCACGCCCCGGCCCCATGAAGGTCTTGTAATAGAAGCCGCCGGAAAAGAAGCGCAAAAACAAGCCGTTGACGGCGTTCAGGTCGAAACGAACGGAAGGCCAGGCGTGCTGACCATGCGCCTCCAGCCCCTCGAACAGCTCCAGCGTCGTCGCGCGAACGTTGGGAACGCGCCGCGCGCCGCTGCCGGTGGTGATCAGCGCGCCGCTTTCCTCCACGCCCGCCGACATCACGCCCCGCGGGCGGTGAAATTTGAAGCTGCGGCCGACAATTTTGACGTCGTTGGCCAGCAGGGCGGAGGCCAGCGTATCGCCCGGATGGCCCTCGTAGCGCCGGCCGTCGAAGGTAAAGGATATGGTCCGCGAACGGTCGATCGCGCCGCCCTGGGGAAGGCGCCCGGATTGCCTGCTCATTTCGCGGCCTCCTTCTCGAGCTGGGCCTTGACGCCCGGATGGGCGGGCACGGCCGAGAAGATTTCATGGGTCATGGTATCGCGCTCGACGACGATCCACATGCGGCAGCCGTTATTGTGCTGCCAAAGCTCCTTGTGCGGGCCGCGCGGGTTGTCGCGCAGGAAGACGGCCTCGAACCAGGCCTTCTCGTCCGTCGAATCGATCGGCGGATAGTCGATACTGGCGTCGCCGCCATAGGAAAATTCGGTGTGGTCCCGCTCGCCGCAGAAAGGACATGGTATACGCAACATCTATCCGGCCCTCCTCAATGCAGCTTCGGCGCCGGCCCGGCGCCCTTTTCGTCGATCTGCAGGCCGCGTTCGAAGCGGTCCAGCGTGAAGAGCGCGTTCAACTCATGCGGCTCGTCCCTGGCAATAGTCGAAGCGAAACACCAGCCCGAGGCCGGGGTCGCCTTGAAGCCGCCGTAACACCAGCCGGCGTTCAAATAGAGCCCGTCCATGGGTGTCTTCGAAATGATCGGCGTGCCGTCCATCGACATGTCCATCACGCCGGCCCATTGGCGCAGCAGCCGCACCCGTTTCAGGCAGGGCATCAGCGCCACCGCGCAGCCCGCCACATCCTCGTAGATCGGCAGATTGCCGCGCTGGGCGTAGGAATTGTAACCATCCAGGTCGCCGCCGAAGACCATGCCGCCCTTGTCGGACTGGCTGATATAAAAATGCCCGCCGGGCAGCGCATAGGCGACGACATAGTCCAGCAGCGGCTTCAGCGGCTCGGACACGAAGGCCTGCAGCTTGTGGGATTCGATCGGCAACCGCTCCATCCCCGCCATGGCGGTCAGCCGGCTGGTATTGCCGGCCACCGCGAGCCCCACCTTGTTGGCCTTGATGACGCCGCGCGTGGTCTCGACGCCGGTGACCTGGCCACCCTCGCGGGTGATCCCGGTAACCTCGCAATTCTGGATGATATCGACGCCGAGGCTATCGGCGGCCCGCGCATAGCCCCAGGCGACCGCATCGTGGCGTACGGTGCCGGCGCGGGGCTGCAGGATGGCGCCGAAGATGGGGAAACGGGCGCTGTCGGAGAAATCCAGATGCGGCACGCGCTCGCGTACCTGGTCGCGGGTCAGCATCTCGGCGTCGATGCCGTTCATGCGCATGGTGTTGGCGCGCCTGGCCGCCGCATCGCGCGCCGCCGGCGAATGGTACAGCACGATCTGGCCGCGCTGGCTGAACATGACGTTGTAGTTCAGTTCATGCGAAAGCTGTTCCCAGAGCTTGACCGAGAATTCGTAGAATTCGGTATTGCCCGGCAGCATGTAGTTGGAGCGCACGATGGTGGTGTTGCGCCCCACACTGCCGCCGCCGAGATAGCCCTTTTCGAGGATCGCGACGTTGCGCATGCCGTGTTCTTTCGCAAGGTAATAAGCGGTCGCCAGGCCATGCCCGCCGGCGCCCACGATGATCACGTCATAGCTTTCCTTCGGTTCCGGGTCGCGCCAGGCGCGGTCCCAGCCTTTCTGGCCGGTCAATCCGTTCTTGATCACACTCCACGCAGAATAGCGCGTCATGGGGACCCTCCCTGCAAAATCCACCGGCAAATTGCGGCCGGGGTTCACGACTATGCCCCGGCGCCGATTCCCATTTGTTCCCCAACGCCATAAATGCGCCGGATACCGCCAAGCCTATTTCCACGCAAAGGCAGGCTGGTCGTAATGGGCGACGCGGGTATCGCGGCCCAGCAGGGCTACTTCGCGGAACTGGTACAGCATCGCCGCGGTCGGCGCGAAGACCTGGTGGCCCAGCGTCGCCAGCGGGGCCGAGAGGATGGGGTGGTCGCCGGGTCCGGGCTCCAGAAGGGGGATGTCGGGGCTGAGAAGGTCGGCCAGCGGGATATGGTAGACCTGATCGACCTCTTGGCGGTCGGGTTGGATCCCGCCGGCATCGCCGCCCCAGACCACGACCGGCGTGATGCGGAAACCGGATCGGGTCGGGTAATCGTCGAGATCCCCCATGATCCGCTCCTCGCCAAGCGCCAGGCCAAGCTCTTCCTCCAGCTCGCGCAGCGCGGCCGCGTGCACCGTCTCGCCCTCTTCCAGCCGCCCGCCCGGCAACGCGTATTGCCCGCCATGGCGCCGCAGACCGGCGGGGCGCGTCGTCAGCAGCAGCGCCGCCTGCTTCTCCCCGCCTTCCACGATAACGATGGCGACCGCCGCATGCCGCAGGGATTCGTCCGCGATGGCGCGGGGTTCGAAGGCGGAAAGGTTCCCCTCGATGCGTGCGCGCAGGTCGGTATTGAAGGAAAGATCGATCATGGGATCCCGGTTCTGTTCGCCTGTCCCAGTGGACCTGTCCCGGTGCTTCGGGTCAAGAACCGCTTGCCCGATAAATCGCTTTCCGTGCGGGCGCGCGTGATGTTCAATAGATCGTGGGGAATCAGTCACGGAGGGAGCAGGCTCAATGTCCTATGCCGGAATGACCGACGTCGAGGCGTCGGCGTCCAACCGCATCGTCGATCTGCGCAGCGATACCGTGACCAGGCCCGGCGAGAGCATGCGCCGCGCCATGGCGGAAGCGGAGGTCGGCGACGACGTCTATGGCGAGGACGCGACCATTAACGCGCTGGAGGAAAAGGTCGCCGCGCTACTGGGCAAGGAGGCCGGGCTGTTCATGGCCAGCGGCACCCAGAGCAACCTGATCGCCCTGTTGAGCCACTGCCAGCGCGGCGAGGAATATATCGCCGGCGAGGAATATCACGTCTTCGCCGAGGAGGCCGGCGGCGCGAGCGTGCTGGGCGGCGTGGTGGCGCATCCGCTGTCGGTGGACGCGCGCGGCGCGATTACGCCGGGCCAGGTCGAATCCCGGATCAAGCCGGACGATTTCCATTACCCCGTCACCAGGCTTGTGTGCCTTGAGAACACATTTTCGGGCCATGTGCAGCCGATCGCGGAGCAGGAGGCCATCGCGGCGGTGGCGCGGCGGCATGGATTGTCTGTCCATCTCGACGGCGCGCGGTTGATGAATGCGGCGGTGGCGCTGGGCCAGCCACCGGCGGCAGTGGGGGCCTGCGCGGACTCGATCTCGCTCTGCCTGTCGAAGGGGCTGGGCGCACCGGTGGGCTCGGTGCTCTCAGGGACAAGCGATTTCATCGCCCGCGCGCGGCGCCTCCGCAAGATGCTGGGCGGCGGCATGCGCCAGGGCGGCGTGCTGGCGGCCTGCGGCCTCCATGCGCTGGACCACAATATCGACCGCCTGGCCGAAGACCACGCCAACGCCAGACGCCTCGCCGAGGGGCTGGCGAAGTGCAAGGGCCTCGACGTCGATCCGGTCGAGACCAACATGATCTTCATCGCGCCCACCGAAGAAGACCTGGAGCCCTTGCGCGCCCACCTGGCCGCCCGCGGCATAATCATAGCCGCCCAACGCCCCCGCACGCGCCTCGTCACCCACCTCGACATCACGAGCGAGGACGTAGAGCGCACGATCGAGACGTTCGGAGAATTCTATAAGGGGTGAGGGGTGTGGCGCGGGTCAGGCGAAATCCGCGGGCGGGAGCTTCCTCAGGTTCCGGATAACCGTTTCCTCCAGTTCGCCCTTGTCGAACTCGGGCAGGTCCCGCAGGGCATCCAGGAAGGAATTCACATCTTTTTCCAGGATGCCGAT
>DAOVHN010000644.1 GCA_030671915.1 Pseudomonadota bacterium | reverse complement strand
TGGTTCGGCGGATAATCGGCCTTGTGCTGACCCTGCTGGGCATGGTGATTCTGTCCGGGGTCATCTATTACGGCTTCAGCTGGGTGAAGGATGTCGCGGGCGACGCCTCGGCCTGGATCGCCGCGGCGGTGATCCTGGTGGCCTATTTTTTCTTGATCCGCATATCCGCGTCGGTGCCAGACCTGGGCGACGAGGACGCGATTTCCAAAATGGAATATCTGCCGGAAGTCGCGCCGACAATAAAATCCGGCCTGCATTATCTGTTGCCGGTGGTGGTTCTGATCTGGTGCCTGGTGGTCGAGCGTTTCTCGCCCGGCCTGGCGGCGTTCTGGGCCACGCTGTTGATGATCTTCGTGGTCGTCACCCAGGACATAGTGAAAAATTTCTTCCGGGGCGGGGCCCCGGAATACGTCAACGCATTGCGCATCGGGGTGAAGCATACCGCCGACGGCCTGGTTTCCGGCGCGCGCAACATGATCGGCATCGGCATCGCGACCGCGGTCGCCGGCATCATCGTCGGCACGGTGACGCTGACCGGCATAGGCCTGGTGATGACCGAGTTCGTCGAGTTCATTTCCGGCGGCAACCTTATGTTGATGCTGCTGTTCACCGCCTTCATCAGCCTGCTGCTGGGCATGGGGTTGCCGACCACGGCGAACTATATCGTGGTCTCCACCCTGATGGCGCCGGTGATCGTATCGCTGGGGGCCGAGCAGGGGCTGATCGTACCGCTGATCGCGGTGCATATGTTCGTGTTCTATTTCGGCATCCTGGCCGACGATACGCCGCCCGTCGGGCTGGCCGCCTTCGCGGCCGCCGCAATTTCGGGTGGCGACCCGATCCGCACCGGCATCCAGGGCTTCACCTACGATATCCGCACCGCGATCCTGCCCTTCATGTTCATCTTCAATACCGAGCTTCTGCTGATCGGGATAGAGAGCGTCTGGCATCTGATAATGGTGGTCTCGGCCGCAGTCTTCGCCATGCTGCTGTTCGCCGCCGGCACCCAGGGTTATTTCCTGGTACGCAGCAAGCTGTGGGAATCGCTGGCGATGATCCTGATCGCCTTCACCCTGTTCAGGCCGGGCTTCTGGATGGACATGGTCGTTGAGCCGCTGGACATCCGCCCACCGCAGGAGCTCGCGGCGATCGCCGAGGCGCAGGAACCGGACATCATGCTGCGCGTCACCATGTCGGGTGAGACGATCGACGGTAAATTCGTCACCAAGATCGTGCCCCTGCCGTTGGGACCCGCGGCTGCCGGCCCGGAACGGTTGGCCAATGCGGGGATCGAGATTCGCGAAGAGGACGGCAAGGTGCTGGTCGACAACATCGTCTTCGGCACCGCGGCCGAGAAGGCGGGTGTCGATTTCGACTGGGAGATCGTGGACGTGCGGGCCGAGGCCGACCAGCCACCCAAGCAGTTGTTTTTCATTCCCGTGCTGTTCCTGTTCGGCGTTATCGTGATCCTGCAACGCCGCCGCAAGGCCGCGTCGGCAGCAGTATAGGGAGAAGCGACATGTACAAGACCATCCTGCTCGCCATCGATATGAACGAGCCGTCTTCATGGGAAAAGGCGCTGCCGGTGGCTCTGGAGCAGGCCACGTCGGGAGGCGCCAAACTCAATATCATGACCGTGGTGCCCGATTTCGGGATGGCCATCGTCGGCTCATTCTTCCCCGCCGATTACGAAAAGCAGGCGCTGGCCGGGGCCGACAAGGCGCTTGGCGAGTTTATGAAGGAGAACGTTCCCGCTGAAATCGAGGTCGCCCATTCCGTCGGCCACGGCACGATCTACAAGGAGGTGCTTGCGACCGCCGAGCGCATCGGCGCCGACCTCATCGTCATGGCGTCGCATCGGCCGGCGCAGAGCGACTATCTTCTGGGCCCCAACGCCGCGCGCGTCGTCCGCCACGCCACTTGCTCGGTGCTGGTGGTCAGGGGCTGACGTCAGGGCAGTTCTATACGCACCCGGAAGGCCATGCGCTCGATCCAGGCC
>DAOVHN010000309.1 GCA_030671915.1 Pseudomonadota bacterium | reverse complement strand
GACCGACGGCTCGGTCTCGGGCTCAACAGGCGCCGTAACGACCGGTTGCGGCTCGGGCTCGGGCGCGGACACGGCGGGTGCAGGCGCTGGCGCGGTTTCTTCCGCCACCGTCGCCAGATGCATGGGAACCTCCGGCACGGCACCCGTGACTTCGGCTTCCTGGGGCCGCAGGCTGTACCAGGCCACATAGGCGCCCACGGCCAGCACGATGGCGACGATAACGATCGCGGCGGTGGGAACCCTCGCCTCCTCGATCGGCTCCGGCAGGCTATAGTCCTGCTCGCGCCGCTGCCCCTCGGTCTCTTCCTTGAACCGGGTGACGAACTCGCCGCCGTTGAAACCGAAATGTTCCGCATAGGTGCGCAGGAAACCCAGCGCATAGACTGTTCCGGGCAAATCCTCCAGCCGGCCGTCTTCCAGCGCTTCAAGATAGCGCCGCTGGATGCGTACCGCTTCGGACACGTCCTGGATCGTCTGGCCGGCCTCTTCCCTGCGCATGCGCAGTTCGTCGCCAACCGTCGGGCGCAGATTGGTTACAGACGCAATTTTCTGTTCGGCGGACGTATCCATCATGTTATCGGGCTGGTCTGCATTTTCATCTTCACCGGGATGTTCTTCCTGGGTGTCGTGTACAGTCATCTGTTGCATCCACTTCCTGATCAGGGACCCGTCTAATTGGGTCCAGTCACCTGACTGTCCGCGGAAATCCGATTACCGCGTTGCGACATTCGGCAACGCGGTCCACCCGGTCAAACCCTCCTTCCACGCAAGCGGAACGCTGTATTTTTACCGTTCCTGGCGCCTGCCGGACAACAAATCCGGCAAATCCCCATTTTCCGTACGTTCCTGTGTAACAGGAACCGGGCTTGCATGGCAATCGCGCAGCCTGAAATGCCACGTTAATGCCTAAATGGTTACAAAGTTCTAAACGCGCAGATCGTGATCGCGGGCATAGTTGCAAAGAACATTTCGAAGACTTGGCGCAGTCCCTACGAGAGCTGAGTCAATAAAACCCGAAAGCCGCGCGGCATCCAGGCTGCGAATCATCAACCGGGCCGGCCCGATCGAGGATGCCGCCATCGAAAGCGACCGGAAACCGAGCCCCACCAGCGCCATCGCCTCGAGCGGCCGCCCCGCCATTTCACCGCAAACGCTGACCGGCACGCCCGCCGCATCCGCCTCGCGCACAACCTCGCGCAACATCCTCAGCGAGCCCGCCGAAAGAATGTCATATCGCTCACTGACCGCGATATTACCGCGGTCGCTGGCGTACAGGAACTGCATCAGGTCGTTGGAACCGACGGCCAGGAAATCCACCCGCGCCAGCAGTTGCGGCAACTGGAACAATAGCGACGGCACTTCCAGCATGCAGCCGACCGCAATTTCTCGCGGCAAGGGTTCGCCTCGCTCATTCGCGCGCGCCAGCTCCAGATCCAGGATTTCGCGCGCGGCGACGAATTCCGTCACCTCGGCCACCATCGGAAACATAACGTCCAGCCGCCGGCCCGCCACCGCCCGAATCAACGCGCGCAGCTGCTGGCGCAGCATGAACGGCCGGTCCAGGGTCATGCGGATCGCCCGCCAGCCCATCGCCGGGTTTTCCTCCCTGGCGACCGGCATATAGGGCAGCAGTTTGTCGCCGCCGGCGTCCAGCGTGCGGAACACCACGCGCTTGCCGTCGGCCTGGTCCATGACGCGGCGATAAGCCCGGGTCTGCTCGTCGACGCCGGGCAGTTCGCCACGCACCATGAACAGGATCTCGGTGCGATAGAGCCCGATCCCCGCCGCGTTGGCTTCGCGCAGACTGGGCAGGTCCAGCAGCAGTCCCGCGTTCAGGTTCAGTGAAACCTCGACGCCGTCCCTTGTGACAGCGGGCAAGTCGCGCGCGGCCGTATAGACAGCCTGGCGGCGAACGCCCTGTTCCATTCCCTCAGCGAAGGTTTGTTGCACATCCTCACCCGGGCGGATCACCACCACCGCGTTGTCGCCGTCGATCAGCATATCGTCGTCCGGCTCCACCTTGTCCAGCAATCCGGCGACCTGGCCGATCACGGGGATGCCCAGTGAACGCGCCACGATCGATACATGGGCGGTGGCGGAGCCTTCCTCCAGAACCACGGCCTGTACCGAACCGCGTCCGTAATCCAGCAATTCGGCTGGCCCCAGCGAACGGGCGACCAGCACCGTTTTTCGGCCCTTGCGCAGGCGGCGGCGCTCCTCGCCCTCAGCGCCCTCCTCGCCCTCATGCAGGTGCTGCAGCAGGCGGTAGGCGAGATCCTCAATGTCGAGTATGCGTTCGCGCAGATAGGGGTCGGTGATCTGAGCCATGCGCGCGCGGGTATCGCTCAGCGCCTTTGCGACCGAGGCGTCGGCGGACAGGCCCGAGCGGATGCCCTCGCGAATCCGGGTCAGCCAGCCGCGGTCTTCGGCAAACATGCGGTAGGCCTCCAGCACCTCCATATGTTCCTCGCCGGCGCGCTGGCCGCCGACCTCCTCCATCATTTCGTCGAGCGCGCGATGCATACGCTGGACCGCCTCGTCGAACCGATCGAGTTCGGTCGCCGGGTCTTCGGCGACGACCTGGCTGATTTTCGTGCGGCGTTCGTGGATCACCGCCTTGCCCATCGCCAGCCCGCCATTGAGGCGCGCCCCTTCAAGCCTCAGCGGCTTGAGCGCGATGCCGTCGGCGGCGGTGAATTCGTTGGGTGAGGCAAGCTCGCTGCCGGCGATCAGTTCCGCCAGCACCATGGCGACCGTTTCCAACGTCTCGATTTCTTCTTCGGTGTAGTTGCGCCGACTCTGGTTCTGGATGGTCAGCACGCCGCGCACCCGGCCGCCGCGCAGGATCGGCACGCCGAGGAAGGAATGGTAGATTTCCTCACCGGTCTCCGGCCTGTAGGCGAATTGCGGATGATCCTGGGCTTCGTCCAGCGACAGCGAGCGGGCATGCGCCGCCACGTCGCCGACCAGGCCCTCGCCGACGCGCAGGCGGGTCCGGTGCACCGCGGTCTTCAAAAGGCCCTCCGTCGCGAACAGTTCAAGTATGTCGCCGGGCCTCAAAAGGTAAATCGAGCAGACTTCCGCCACCATGTCGCGGGCGATGATGGTGACCACCTGGTCCAGGCGCGACTGCGCGTCGTCCGCTCCCGCCATCACATCACGAAGGCGGCGAAGCAGCAGTCTCGATCCGACCCAGTTCGTTGCGTCAGCCATTACCTGTTTCCCACCGCGTCATGCACGGCGTTTGAGCGATCTTGAATCTTCCCGCTTGCGCGGGCGGCACCGGCCGAAAACCGCTAATCAGCGTCCAGCCCGTAGGCGGTGTGCAGGGCCCTGAGGGCCAGTTCGGTATATTCTTCATCGATCAGCACGCTGATCTTGATTTCCGAGGTAGAAATGACCTGGATATTGATGCCTTTCTCGGCCAGCGTCGTGAACATCGATTGCGCCACGCCCGCATGGCTTCGCATGCCGACGCCGATCACCGACACCTTCACGACGCCGCCATCGTGAATCAAATCCTTATAACGGATTTCGTCCCGCAGGTCCCGGAGCAGCTTGACAGCGCGGTCCAGGTCGGCGCGCGTGACCGTGAAGGTCAGGTCGGTCGCGCCGCCGTCCGGCGAGACGTTCTGGACGATCATGTCCACATTGATATTGGCGTCGGCCAGCGGGCCGAAAATCCCCGCCGCCACGCCCGGCTTGTCCTCGACCTGGACAAGGGTGATTTTCGCCTCATCGCGGCTGTAGGCGATTCCACTTACTACCTGTTTTTCCACGATCTCATCCTCATCGACAACGAGCGTTCCGGGCAGATCCTCAAAGCTGGACAGCACCTGCACCCGCACGCCCTTGTTCATGGCCAACTCCACCGAGCGCGTCTGCAGCACCTTGGCGCCCAGCGACGCCATTTCCAGCATCTCTTCGTAGGTGATCTTTTCCTGTTTGCGGGCCTTCGGCACGATCCGGGGGTCGGCGGTGTAGACTCCGTCCACATCGGTGAATATGTCGCAACGTTCCGCGCCCAGCGCCGCGGCCAGCGCCACGGCGGTAGTGTCCGACCCGCCTCGCCCCAGCGTGGTTATGCGGCCCTGCGGCGATACGCCCTGG
>DAOVHN010000365.1 GCA_030671915.1 Pseudomonadota bacterium | reverse complement strand
GACGAGCAGCTGGCAATGATCAAGGCGATGCTGGCCTTGAAGCCCCATGACGGCCGCTTCCTGGCCTACAGCTACCGGCCGGGCTCGCCCTTGCGCGCGGCGCGGCTGGGCCTGACGGGGAAGCGGCTGTGCTATACCCTGCGCAACGCCTTCCCGGCCTCGGTCTGGGCCTTCCGCGCGGCGGGCGCGGGGCGGGATGAGGCCACCGGAACAAAACAAGCCGCCCATAGATGATCTGGCGCAATTCGGGCGGGCCGTGCATGCGTTAGTCTGTGCGGCATGACCGACGTGAAAAATCTGACCTCCGATAGCGTCGCGGGCATCGCCGTCTCGGCCATCAAGGCGATGGCGATGCGGGCCGCGAAGGTGGAAGGCGCGGTGTCGCTGACCTGGGGGCTGCCGTCCTTCCGCACGCCCGAGGGAATCCGCCGGGCGGTAGAGCGCGCGCTGGAGAACGACCCGGATATCGGCAAATATACCGTGCCCGACGGGCTTCCGGAACTGCGCGGGGCGGCAGCGGAGACCCACCGCGCCGCCACCGGCATCACCGTCGACCCGGACCGCAATATCACTATTGCCGCCGGCAACATGGAGGGAATAACGACGCTGCTGCGCAGCCTGATCGACGCGGGCGACGAGATCGTCGTCACCGATCCGGGCTTCGCATCCCATTTCATTCAGATCGGACTGTGCGGGGGCCGGCCGGTTTTCTGGCGGCTGGACGAGTCGCGGGGCTGGGCGCTGGACCTGGAGGCCCTGCCCGGGCTGTTGACGGACAGGACCAAGGCGATCCTGCTGGTCACGCCGTCGAACCCGACGGGCAGAATCTTCACCGAGGCGGAACTGCGCGAGGTCGGACGGGTCGCCGCCGAACGTGGACTGCTTGTCATCCTCGACGATCCCTATTGCCATTTCACCTACGAGAACCGGGACCGCTATTTCAATCTCTCCAGCGTGCCGGAACTGGCCGACCATGTCGCCTATCTCTTCACTTTCTCCAAATGCCACGCGATGAGCGGCTGGCGGCTGGGCTATGCGGTGCTGCCGGAATGGCTCAAGCGCGAAGTGCTGAAGGTGCATGACGCAATGATTATCTGCGCGCCGCGGATCTCCCAGATAGCCGGGCTGGCGGCGCTGAGCGGCGAGCAGGCGCATCTGGGGGCGTTCGAGGACAGGCTGGCGAAGCGGCGTGAGTTGATCTGCGCGCGGCTGGACGCCCTGCCCCATGTTTTCGACTATGTGAAGCCCGAGGGCGCCTATTACGTCTTTCCCCGCATCGTCGCCAAACGCAAGGATTCATATGAGTTCGCCATCCGCCTTCTCGAAGAGGCGAAGGTCGCCGTCACCCCCGGAAGCGCCTTCGGTCCGACCGGCGAGCATCATGTGCGCATGGCATTCTGCGTGGAGGAAGAAGCGATAGAAAAGGCGTTCGACCGGATCGAGGCGTATTTCAAGTGATGTGGGGGCGGGAAATCCGGGTCACGGCCATATGCCCCGCTGCAGCGCGGCCTTGGCGACCCGCTCGATCGCGACGACCAGGGCGGCGGTGCGCAGGCTTGCGGGCTCCACCGGCGCGGCTTCGCCCGATTTCACCGCTTCGGCCGCCAGTTTCCGCCAGCGCGCAATCATGATTTCGACGGCCCGGCGCATGCGGGCCTTCATCTTGCGTTCCACCTCTTCCAGTTCCCAGTCCTGGTTCTCGGTGTTCTGGACCCATTCGAAATAGCTGACCGTCACGCCGCCGCCATTGGCCACGATATCCGGCAATACGATGACGTCGCGTCCGGCAAGCACGGCTTCGCCCTCGGGCGTGACCGGTTCGTTCGCCGCCTCCACGATCAGCTTCGCCTTGACCGCCTCGGCGACCGCGCCGGTGATCGCGCCGCCCAGCGCCGCCGGGATCAGGATGTCGCAGTCGAGGGCGAGCAGGGCCGGGTTGGTGATTGTCCGGGTCTCCGGCGTGCCGACCACGGTGCCGTGCTCCTTGCGGTGAAGCATGACCCTGTTCACGTCCAGCCCGCCGGGCGCATGCACGCCGCCTTGGGAATCGCTTACCGCGATGACGAATGCGCCGGCCTCCATGAAGCGACGGGCGGCAACCGCCCCGACATTTCCGAAGCCCTGAATCGCGACCCTGGCGCCGGCGACCGACTCCAGCCCCGGCACGAGCCCGAATTCAAGCAGCCGTTCGGTGGCCCAGAGGCAACCGAGCCCGGTTGCCTCTTTACGGCCCCTGGAGCCGCCCAGCTCCAGCGGCTTGCCGGTCACCACGGGACGGTTGTTCGCGCCGGGATGCATGGCGTTGTAGGTGTCGTAAATCCAGGCCATGGTGAGTTCGTTCGTATAGAGGTCCGGGGCCGGTATGTCGGTGTAGGGACCGATATCGGAGCCGAGCTCATGCACGAAACGGCGGGTGATGCGCCGAAGCTCCGTTTCGCTCAGCGATTTGGCGTCGCAGACCACCCCGCCCTTGGCCCCGCCGAAGGGAAGGTCGAGAAGGGCGCATTTCCAGGTCATCAGGGTGGCCAGATCGACGACTTCCTCCTCCGTCACCTCCGGGTGATAGCGAATGCCGCCCTTGCCCGGCCCCAGCACCTGGTTGTGCAGCACGCGGATTCCCTGGAAGGTGCGGACCGACCCGTCCTCCATCTCGATCGGGAAAAACACCTTGATGATGCGCTTGGGCAGCTCGAAAAACTCGATCAGGCCACGCTTGAGGCCCACGATATGGACCTTGGCCCGGCGAAACTGGATTTGCGTGATGGACAGATGCCCGGGGGTCGAATGCCCCTCCGCGGGAGTGGCATTGGAAGTCGGTTTCTGGTCGTTCATCGCGATTCTCGCTCGCACTGCCGGAGGACTTGCGTGCCGGGAGCATACTATAGTTCGCGCTGTCTTCGCATCCCGATGTTTACTGAAATATTCTTGCGTATTTTCATGCGAATGAAAAAACCACCTTGATTTTTCATTCGCATGGATGGAGCATCCTGGCATCGGTACAAGCGCGATTTGGGAGGATGCGCGCATGTCGGAGCCCAGAACCGGACAGGAGCGGGTTGGCGAAGCCGCCGAGGGCATCCTCGTCGGCGGGCAGATCCGCGACCTGCGCAAGGCCAAGGGGCTTACGATCGCGGCACTGGCGGAGCGCATCGACCGCTCGGTCGGCTATGTCAGCCAGATCGAGCGCAATCTTTCCGAACTCACCATCCCCGATCTCAAGCGCATCGCCGAGGCGCTGGAGGTCCAGATCAGCTGGTTCTTCCATTCGCCCGCCGCCGTGCCGATCGAGGAGCGGGGCTATGTCGTGCGCAAGGAAAACCGCCGCCGCCTGAGCCTGTCCGGCATCGGCGTGGTGGAGGAGCTTCTGTCGCCCAGCCTGGGCGGCGCGACGGAACTGGTTTTGACCCGCGTCCCGCCGCGCAGCACCACCGGCGAGGAATTCGTCACCCGCAAGGCCGAGGAATCCGGCCTGGTGCTGCAAGGCCAGATGGATCTGTGGGTCGGCGACCGGCATTTCCTGTTGAACGAAGGCGATTCCTTCAGCTTCCGGGCGGAAGAATCTCACCGCATCCACAATCCCGGCGATATCGAGGCAATCGTCGTCTGGGTCATCACCCCGCCGGTCTATTGAGCAGGCGAGGGGCCGAAATGATTACGTCATGTGGT
>DAOVHN010000736.1 GCA_030671915.1 Pseudomonadota bacterium | reverse complement strand
CTTCGCGAAATCAAGGCGATGAAGAAGGCCTGGCCGGACCGGGCGATTGTTGTCTCGCTGATGGTTCCCTGCGAGGAGAAATCCTGGAAGGCGATCCTGCCGCTGGTCGAGGATACCGGCGCCGACGGGATCGAGCTGAATTTCGGTTGCCCGCATGGCATGTCGGAACGCGGCATGGGCGCGGCGGTCGGGCAGGTCCCGGAATATGTCGAGATGGTCGCGCGCTGGTGCAAGCAGCATACAAGCATGCCGGTGATCGTGAAGCTGACGCCGAATATTTCGGATGTCCGCCAACCGGCCCGCGCGGCAAAGGCGGGGGGCGCGGACGCCGTATCCCTGATCAACACCATCAATTCCATCATGGGGGTCGACCTTGACTCCATGGCGCCCAACCCGCCGACCGACGGGAAGGGCACTCATGGCGGCTATTGCGGGCCGGCTGTGAAGCCCATCGCGCTCAACATGGTGGCCGAGATCGCCCGCGACCCGGAAACCGCGGGCCTGCCCATCTCGGCGATCGGCGGCGTCACCACATGGCGCGACGCGGTGGATTTCATGGCGCTGGGGGCTTCCAACGTACAGGTCTGCACGGCGGCCATGACGTACGGGTTCAGGATCGTCGAGGATATGATCGAGGGGCTGTCGGCCTTTATGGACGAAAAAGGCTATGCCAGTGTTGGCGATTTCGTCGGGGCGGCGGTGCCCAACGTCACCGACTGGCAATATCTGAACCTCAACTACGTGGTGAAGGCCAGGATCAACCAGGATCTCTGCATCAAATGCGGGCGCTGCCACATCGTTTGCGAGGACACCTCTCACCAGGCCATTACCGAAACGAAGGACGGCGTACGTTACTTCGACGTGAAGGACGAGGAATGCGTCGGCTGCAACCTGTGCGCCAGCGTCTGCCCGGTGGAGGGATGCATCGAGATGGTGCAGCAGACATCCGGAACCGATCCGCGCACGGGCAAGCCGATCGACAACAGCTACGCCAACTGGACGACTCATCCCAACAATCCGCAGGCGGTTTCGGCGGCGGAGTAAAATTTCCTCCCTTGGGTCCTGGTGATCCTGACGGGGCGGCCTTGCCGCCTCGTTTTTTTTGCCCTTAGCGGGGCAGGATGCCGCGCAGGAAAATATCGGTCAGCGGGGCGTACGCACCGTCGATGATATCGTCGCGGTCGCGGTCGGGCAGCACGGCCGCGATCTGCGATTCGAAGTCCGCATAGTGCTGCGTGGTCGCCCAGATCATGAAAATCAGATGGCAGGGATCGACGTCGATAATTTTGCCTTGGGCGGCCCATGTCCGGAGCACCGCCGCCTTGCTCTCGACCAGATCGTGGACCTGGTGCTCCAGGACGGCGCGCAACTGCGGCGCGCCCTGAATGATCTCGCTGGCGAAAAGGCGCGATTCCTGTGGGTTGGTCCGCGAGAACTCCAACTTCTTGGCGATATACCGGGTGAGTTCCTCGGCCGGATCGCCGGATTCGTCGATTTCCTCCAGCGGCTGCAGCCACATTTCCAGCGTGCGGCGCAGGACGGCGACATAAATGTCGTGCTTGCGCCGAAAATAATAGAGCAGGTTCGGCTTCGACATGCCGCTGGCTTCCGCGATCTGGTCGACCGT
>DAOVHN010000373.1 GCA_030671915.1 Pseudomonadota bacterium | reverse complement strand
TATTATTCTGCGCTCCAGGCGGATAGCGGGCTACTAACGACCGGCGGGTATTATCGGGCTGCGATGCTACCATCCGGTTAACGCGCCCGGCGGCCGGCAGGCCGGGCCCTTCACCGGTTGCGGTCGAGCTTCGCGCGCAACCCATTAGCGATTCCTTCACCGGTTTTGTGCTTTGCTGGCGGCAACGCGGCACAAGCGAAGGGGTTGCCGCTATGTCCTTGAATAGCGGACTTGCCGCCGCCGCCATTCTTGGCGCCCTGACATGGGCAGGCGCGTCATCCGCGCATGCCGCCTGCGGCGAGAAGATCGACGCCGCATGCGTGGCGCGCGAGGCGGTGGAGGCGGCGCGCGCGGCGGCGCATCCGCTGAGCCGGATTCAACTGTTGAGCGAGGCCGCGCACTATCTGCCGCCCGAAGAGTCCGCGCCCCTGCTGGCCGAAGCCCGGGCGCTCGCCGACGCCCTGGAGGACCCGGGCTTCCGCGCACCCGCACAATTGCACATCGCCGGAATCATGAGCGATCTCGGCATGGCCGAGGGGACGGCGCTGGGGCGCGAACTGGCGGCCGGCCTGTTCGAGAACGGACCGGACGACCAGATGCTGATCCAGGTCCTGGGGCGCGAGGGCGCGGCGGCCGAACAGATCAAGCGCATCGCCCGATTCCAGGCCCTGCATGGCGACGTGGAAGGGGCCGAGATCGCCATCGGCTACCAGCGGCACGAGGCCGACAAGGTCGATACCATGTTCACCGTGGCCCAGGCGCTGGCGGCGCGCGGTGACGATGCGGCCGACCGCCTGTTGCGCCAGGCCATGCGGCGGCTGGCCGGCATTGAGGACCCGGCGCGCACCGACCAGGTAAAGCTGACGGCTGTTGAGGCACTGGCGCGGATGGGCTGGATCGACGAGGCGCTGGCGCTGGCCGAGACCACCGCCGAAATCACCCCGCGCATCACGGCCATCGGCATCGTGGTGGAACGGCTGGCCGAGGCCGGCGAAATCGAGCGCGCCCGCGAGGAATACAAGCGGATCGCCGGCCTCTCGGCCAATGACAGCGCGCTGTGGGCGCTCGCCATGGCGGTGGCGCGGGCCGGCGACATGGAAGCGGCGCGGGCCATGATGCGCGACATGCGCGTGCCGATGATGCGCAACCAGGCGATCGGCGACCTCGCCGGCATCCAGGCCGGCCAGGGCGACCTCAACGGCGCGCTGGACATCATCGCCGACCTGCCCGAAGGATTCGCGCGCAACCGCGGCCTGCGGCTGGTGCTGCAGGCGCTGGTGGAGGCCGGCCGGCTGGAGGAGGCCGGGGACTACGCCGCCGGCCTGCCCGACCCGGGCCTGCGGAACATGGTGATCGCCCCGATCGCCGCCGCCCGGGCCCGTTCCGGCGACCTCGAACAGGCGCTCGCCACCGCCCGCGCCCAGCCCACCGCGGCCGCCCAGGCAACTATCCTGCTGGCGATTGCCAACGCGCTGGGAAAATAAGACGGCATTGCCGCGGATGCATTTCCTGCTCCCACGCAGTAGAATAATTCGCGGCGTTGCTGCGTAACTGACAGGAAGTATCCATCATGCTGACCATTCTGGGGCGGGCGAATTCCATTAATGTTCGCAAGTTGTTGTGGCTTTGCGGTGAGCTTGGCCTCGATTACGAGCGCGAGGATTGGGGGCAGGGGTTTCGCGATGCGAAAGCGCCGGAATTTCTGGCACTGAATCCCAACGGGCTGGTGCCGGTGATCCGCGCCGGGGATTTCGTGCTTTGGGAATCGGACGCCATCGTGCGTTACCTGGCGCAAAAACACGGGCGCGGCGATCTCTATCCGGACGAGCTGGAACGGCGTGCCGTCGTCGAACAGTGGATGAACTGGTACGGCACCAATTTCAGCCAAAGCTTCCGCTACGCCTTCCATGCGCTGATCCGCAAGAACCCCGCCTATGACGACCAAACGTTGATCAATGAGAGCTTGCGCACCTGCGCGGGCCGCGTGGCGATCCTGGACGCGCATCTGGCCCGGACCGGTGCTTATGTGGCGGGCCCGGACTTCACCCTCGCCGACATCCTGATGGGGGCCGGCGTGAACCGCTGGATGCACATGCCGGCAGACAAGCCCCCCTGCCCCGCCGTCGCCGCCTATTACGACCGCCTTGGCGAGCGCCCGGCCTATGCCGAGTGGTTCAACAGCGAGCAGCCGTGAGGGGGTGCTCAAACCCACCCCCTCCCCAACCCCTCCCCCGCCAGCGGGAGAGGGGCTCTATGGGCTGGCAGGTAAAAGCCCTCTCCCGCTGGCGGGGGAGGGTTGGGAGGGGGTGGACGACCGGCGGAGCCGGGAAATAGCCATCATTGCGTCATCCATCCGCCAGCAGTGACCCCGCGACAGTTCACCCGTGCGGTTACGGTCCCCCTACCGCCGCTTCTTCGCCCTGTCCGCGTAGGGGTTCTCGCTCTTGCGCAGGAGGATACGCAGCGGCACGCCTTCGAGACCGAAATCCTCGCGCATGCCGTTGACCAGGTAGCGGGTGTAGGAATCGGGCAACTCATTCCCGCGCGAACACCAGATGGCGAAGGTGGGCGGGCGGGTCTTGACCTGGGTGGCGTAGCGCAGCCGGATGTGCCGGCCGGCGGCCATCGGCGGCGGGTGTGCCTCGGTCATGGCCCGTAGCCAGTCGTTCAGCTTCGCCGTGGATATACGCGAGCGCCAGAGGTCATAGATATCGAATACCGTGCGCAGCAGCCTGTCGAGATTGCGGCCCTCCAGCGCGCTGATGGTGACCACCGGCACGCCGCGCACCTGGGGCAACGTGATCTCCAGCTTTTCCTGGAGCGCCTTCAATGTCTGCTTGGGGTTCTTCACCAGATCCCACTTGTTGGCGGCGATAATCAGGGCGCGGCCCTCGTCCACCACCTGCCGGGCGATGGTCAGGTCCTGCTTTTCCAGCATTTGTTCGGCGTCCAGCAGCACCACCACGACCTGGGCGAAGCGGATGGCGCGCATGGTGTCGCTGCCCGACAGCTTCTCGAGCTTCTCGCTGATCCGCGCGCGGCGGCGCAGGCCGGCGGTATCGACCAGTTTGACCGCCCGGCCCTGGAACGACCAGTCGACGGCGATGGAATCACGGGTGATGCCGGCCTCGGGTCCGGTCAACAGCCGTTCCTCGCCCAGGAGCCGGTTGATCAGCGTGGATTTGCCGACATTGGGGCGCCCGACGATGGCGAGCTGCAGGGGCCCGCGATCCTCTTCCTCGTCCGGTCCCGCGCCGTCCGCCAATTCCTCGCCCTTATCCGCCTGCAGGGCCTCGCGGGCCTCCGCCTCCTCGGCATGGGGCAGCAGGGCATCGAACAGGTCGCCCATGCCCTCGCCATGTTCGGCGGAGACCGGCACCGGATCGCCGAGACCCAGGGCGAAGGCCTCCATCAGCCCGGGTTCGCCCGCCTTGCCCTCGCATTTGTTGGCGACCAGGATCACCGGCGTCTTCATGCGCCGAAGCCAGCCCGCGAAGTGCTTGTCGATGGGGGTGATGCCGGTGCGCGCGTCGATCATCATCAGCCCGACGTCGGCCTCCAGGAAGGCGGTCTCGGTCTGGGAACGCATGCGCGCTTCCATGGAATCGTCGTTGACGTCTTC
>DAOVHN010000243.1 GCA_030671915.1 Pseudomonadota bacterium | reverse complement strand
ACTGCTCGATTGAACTCCCAAAGCGCCCCTACAATTATTGTAGGAATACCATACCACGGGTCGCCAATTCGATGCTAAATAAAATATAGCCCTTTTTAGGTAGCATTCTCCAACCGCTTTGGAGAAGTTGTTCTAAAGTATCCAAAAAGCGTAAAGATATTATAACTAAGCGTATTAAATCATTGCGAAAGCAGTGATCGCCCCTGGAACAGGCCGTCGGCGGCTAATCCAGCACCACATCGCCGTCGCGGACCGACAGGGCAACCGGCGCCAGCGACTTGCCGCGGCAGGGGCCCAGCACGCAGAATCCGTCCTCGATACGGAATTCGGCGCCGTGGGTCGCGCAGAGGATATGGCTCTTGTCGAGACTCATGAACTGGTTCTCGACCCAGTCGAGGGGCGATTCCGTATGCGGGCAGGAATTGACGTAGCCATGGACCCGTTCGCCCCGGCGCACCACGAGGATATCCGGGCCGTCACCATCGGTCGTGAAACCGCGGCCCTCTCCGTCGGGTATATCCTCCACCCGACAAAGTACCCGGCTCACGCCTTGGTTTCCCCCATGCGGCAGATCAGCGCCCAACCCTCGTCGTCGATCGGCATGACCGACAGGCGCGACTGGCGGATCAGCGACAGGTCCTGAAGCTTCGGCTCGCCCTTGATGTCGGCCAGACTGACCGGCTTGTTCATTGGCATCAGCGCCTTAACGTCGACCATGCCGAAGCGGCCGGATGCGTCGGTCGGGTCCGGGTAATATTCGCGCGCGACCTCGACGATCCCGACGATGCGCTTTTCGTTGACCGAATGATAGAAGAAGGCGCGGTCGCCGACCCGCATCGCCTTCATGTTGTTGGATGCCTGATAGTTCCGCACGCCGTCCCATTCGGCCGTGCCGTCGCGCACCTGGTCTTCCCACGACCACGCGCCCGGTTCCGATTTCATCAGCCAGTAGGCCATGGTTCCCTCTTCTCGCCCGATTTTTAAAACGCGCCGAATGTGCCACAGGATCGCGGCGCGGACCAGACTCTTACACGGGCGGCGGCTTGCCCTCGACGATGGTCGACAGGGCCACCGAGGAAACGGTGCGGCCCAGGTCGCGGAACCGGTCGATAACGAGTTCCAGATGCTCCACCGACCCGACCGCCAGCTTGACGTAGAAACAGTCCTCGCCGGTGACGTGATGGCAGTCGATAACCTCCGGCAAGTCATGCGCAAGCCGGCGGACCGCCTGGTATTTCTCACCCGGACAGGTGATCCGCATGAAGGCGGTGATGCCCCAGCCCAGGCGCGCCCGATCGACCACCGCCCGCCAGCCGGTAATCAGGCCGACATCCTCCATCCGCCGGACCCGGTCGGCGACGGCGGGCGCGGACAGCCCGACGCGGCGGCCCAGTTCGCTGAACCCGATCCGCCCCTCTGCCTGCAGGGCGGCCAGGATATTGCGGCCCGTCTCGTCCAATTCACTTTCGATTACCAGGCTTTTCATAACTTATACCATTGTTTTCGTCGTAAGATATCATAATACCCTTTGTTTTATAGTTTTCAAGGGCCGTTCACCGATATAGTTTAAGGTAGCGAAACCAAAACGCATTGGGATGGGCCTGGAAATGACGACGATCGGTTTCGACACACTCACCCTGCTCGCCAAGGCGCTGGGGATCGGGCTTCTGCTGGCGGTACCGGTGGGGCCCATAGGGCTTTTATGCCTGCGGCGAAGCCTGACGCTGGGCATGGCGGCGGGCATGGCGGTGGGGCTGGGCGCCGCGACCGCCGACGCCGTCTATGCCGGGGCCGCCGCCTTTGCCTTGGGGGTGGCCGCCCCGTTTATCGCCGGGGCGGATTGGCTCGGCGTCGCCGGCGGGATCGCGCTGATCGCCATCGGGCTGAAGGATATCGCGCACCGCGACGCCGCCCCCGCCCCGCCCACCTTGCGCGGCCATATGGGGGTCTACGCGGGAGTTGTGTTGCTGACCATGACCAACCCGGCGACGGTGCTGACCTTCGCCGCGATTATCGTTGGGCTGGGGCTGGTGCCGGATATGGCTTCGGTGCTGGACGGGCTGGTTTTCGTGGCCGGCGTATTCCTGGGCTCCACCGCCTGGTGGGTGGTGCTGAGCGGGGCCGGGGGCAAGCTTGGAGACCGCCTGCCGCCGGGTGTCATCCGCTGGACGCGCCGCATCGCGGGCACCGCTTTCGTCGGTTTCGGGATATACGCGCTGCTGTTGTAAGCGGCTTGTACCAAGTCTGCACCAGCCCGCTCCCCCACCCGGCCACCCACAGTGTACGATACCGATGGGCGGCCGGGTGGGGGAGCGGGCTGGAGCCGGTTCTCTTCAAACTTGAATAGCGCTAATCTCTTCCCCTGCACCCCGCCGCGCGCTAAATTCGCCCGGCAATGACCGTACTCGTCACCGGAACCGCCGGCTTTATCGGCAACGAGATCGCGCTGCGCCTGCTGGGGCGCGGCGAGCGGGTGGTTGGCGTCGATTGCCTGACCCCTTATTACGACCTGGCGCTGAAGGAGGCGCGGCTGGCCCGCCTCGCCGGCAGTCCCGATTTTGTCGAGGCCCGCATCGACCTGGCCGACCGCGAGGCGACGGCACGGCTGTTCGCCGATCATAAGCCCGCGCGGGTGATCCATATGGCGGCCCAGCCGGGCGTGCGGTACAGCATCGAAAATCCGCATGCCTATCTGGACAGCAACCTGGCCGGATTCCTGAACGTACTGGAGGGAAGTCGCGCGGTGTCCGTTGAACACCTGGTCTATGCCTCTTCCAGCTCGGTCTATGGCGGTAACGAGACGATGCCGTTTTCGGTGCATCATCCGGCGGACCATCCGGTCAGCCTCTATGCCGCGACCAAGCGGGCCAACGAACTTATGGCCCATTCCTACGCCCACCTGTACGGCTTTCCCGTCACGGGCCTGCGCTTCTTCACCGTCTACGGCCCCTGGGGCCGGCCCGACATGGCGCCGATGATCTTCGCGCGCGCGATCGCCGAAGGCCGCCCGATCGACGTCTTCAACGGCGGCGAGATGCGGCGCGACTTCACCTATATCGACGATGTCGTCGAGGGCGTGCTGCGCGTGGCGGACTGCATTCCCGTACCGGACCGGGACGCGGCCGGCGACCCGGCCGCCAGCCCGACAGCCCCTTACCGCGTCTTCAATATCGGCAATGGCGAGGCGGTCGACCTGATGCGCTTCATCGAGGTGATGGAAGAGGCGCTGGGCCGCAAGGCTGAGCGGAACATGCTGCCCATGCAGCCCGGCGACGTGAAGGCCACTTGGGCCGACACCGCCGACCTCGAAGCCGCCACGGGCTGGAAACCGGATACCGGCATCGAGGATGGCGTGGGGCGATTCGTGGCCTGGTATCGGGAATTTTACGGTGTGGATTGAAGCCTTCAGCAAGGTTGTTCAAAAAAGCGCCGCGATTACGGGGGAACCGCATGACATGCTGCCATAACTATTTCGCGACGGTCGAGGGCGGCGAGGAGGCCTTCTCCGTCGATGTGTCCGCCATTACTTACGGCGCCGGCTGCCTGGCCGAGTCCGGCGAGCAGGCCAGGGCGCTGGGGATCGGGCGTATCGCGCTGTTCACCGACAAGCGCCTGGCCGCGACGGAACATGTCGGGAAGGTAAAAAAGTCGCTGACCGCGGCCGGCGTCGACTATGCGCTTTACGACGAGGTGAAGGTGGAGCCGACGGACGTCTCCTTCCAGGCCGCCACCCGTTTTGCGGCGGAAGCGAAGGTCGATGGCTTCATCTCGGTCGGCGGCGGTTCGGTGATGGATACCGCCAAGGCGGCCAGCCTCTATACGACATACCCGGCCGACTTCCTGGCCTATGTGAATGCGCCGGTGGGCGAGGGGCGCCCGGTTCCGGGGCCGCTGAAGCCCCATATCGCCTGCCCGACGACCGCCGGCACCGGCTCGGAATGCACCGGGGTTACCGTCTTCGATCTGTTGTCGATGAAGGCCAAGACCGGCATCGCCTCGCGGATGCTGCGCCCGGCACTGGCCCTGATCGACCCGCTGACCACCCATACCCTGCCGAAGAACGTGATCGCCTGCAGCGCCTTCGACGTGCTCAGCCACGCGCTGGAATCCTATACCGCCGTGCCGTTTACGCGCCGCGCGCGCTCGAAGTCGCCGTCCGGGCGGCCGATGAGCCAGGGCGCGAACCCCTGGTCCGACCTCGGCTGCCGCGAGGCGCTGAGGCTGGCCGGCGAATTCATGGTGCGCGCGGTGAACGACCCGTCGGACCACGAGGCGCGCGAGCAATTGATGTGGGCCTCGACGCTGGCCGGCATCGCCTTCGGCAATTCGGGCGTGCACGTGCCGCACGGCATGGCCTATGCGGTGGCCGGGCTGGTCGGGGACTACCAGCCGGAAGACTATCCCGACGACGAGCCGATCATCCCCCACGGCATGAGCGTCATCGTCAACGCGCCGTCGGTGTTCCGCAACACCGCCAGCGCCTGTCCCGAGCGCCATCTCGACGGCGCCAGATGGCTGGGCGCCGACCTGCGCGGCGCGGGCGAGGCGGATGCCGGCGAAGTGCTGGGCGGGCGCATCGTCGAGTTGATGAAGGCCTCCGGCATCCCCAACGGCGTCGGCGGCGTCGGCTATGGCGAGGGCGATCTCGGCGCGCTGATCGCAGGCCCCCTGCAGCAACAGCGCCTTTTGAAAAATGCCCCGATGGACGTCGGCGCCGAACAGCTTCACACCATGTTCGAAGGCGCGCTGAGCTACTGGTAGGGGGGCAGCCCGGCGACACCCCCAATAATACAATAATACGAGCCTGACCCCAAAACCTTGAAGCTTTATGGGGTCAGGCTGAGCCAACCCGGGT
>DAOVHN010000407.1 GCA_030671915.1 Pseudomonadota bacterium | reverse complement strand
CTGGGTGATCGTCATGATCGTGTATCCGTCGCGCGGCTTCCCGTTGACATACTGAAGCGCCGCCGAACCGCTGCCGCCGCGCTTGTTGACCACAACCATGTCCTGTTTGAACACGCGGCGCGCGCGCAGCATCATCATGCGGGTCGTGATATCGGTGCCGCCGCCGGGCCCGGCATGGGTCACCACATTGATCGTCTTGGACGGGAACTTGTCCTCGTCCGCCATCGCGCCGAATCCGCCCAGCGCCAGCGTACCGATGCCCGCGCCCGCGCCGATCAGGAACGGACGACGGGAAAGTCCTGTCTTGAAGTCTTGAGCCATAATTTCCTCCCTGGCTGTGCCCGCCGCTGTTTCAGAGCGGTTCGGGCGGTTTGATGACGCCGGCCTGCCTGGATGGCCGGTGTCCGAATCATGTTATTCGGCGGCGACCGGCCGCCTTTCGGACCCGCTCGCGAAGGAGTCGGGGTCGAGCGTGGCGAGGAAGCGGTCCCGCCCGTTGAGCAGATGCCTGACGCCCGCCTTGCGCGCGGTCTCCGCGCGCCCGGCGTTGATCGCCGCGGCGATCGCCTCATGCTCCTGCATCGAGGCTTCCATATTCTCGATCAGCGACAGGCCGCGGCGGCGGAACAGGTGCATCTCCTTGGCGATGCCCTCGTAGACCGCGCGGGCCCTGCTGTTGCCGCAGAACTCGACGATTGCTGCATGGAATTCCAGATTGGTGCGGAAATAGGCCTCCTTGTCGTCGGCGCGAATCGCCGCCGCCATGCCTTCCAGCTTGTCCTTGAATATTACGCACTGTTCGTCGGTGCGTCGCCGAGCCATGGTTTCGCATATGAAGCCGAACAGCGAGCCGCGCAGATCGTAAAGATCCACCGCCTCGTCATAGCCGATCTTGCGTACCAACACACCCTTGTTGGCGACGATATCGACCAGCCCCGCCTGCTGCAGCCCGCGCATCGCCTCGCGCACCGGGCCTCGGCTGACGCCCATGTCCGCGGCCAGCGCGCTTTCCGACAGGCGTTCGCCCGCCGGCAGTTCGCCGGTCAGGATGCGGCGCTCGATCTCGCGCTGCACCAGCACGGTCAGCGTCTGGACATTGCTGGCGTGAAACGGCTTCTGGTCGTCCAGGGGCATGGTTGATGTTGTTCCGTCTGGTGGTCGTTGAATTACTAGACAGGCGTTGGTGGGGTGTGTCAAGGAAAGGATGTAAACTGTCAACAGTTGTCAATTCGCCAATCCTGTTTGTATAGTCGGGGCGCTAGTCATCCATACAGGCGAGGGACCGCATGACCATCCAACCCGCAAGCAAGGCCCTGAACCGGTTTACCGTGCTGGACCTGACCCGCGTGCGTTCCGGGCCCACGGCGGTGCGCCAACTCGCCGACTGGGGCGCCAATGTCATCAGGGTCGAATTGCCCGAGTCCCAGGACAAGGGCCAGCTCGGCGGGCCGCGCGGCGGGCCGGATTTCCAGAACCTGCACCGCAACAAGCGCAGCCTTTCGCTCAATCTCAAGACGCCCGATGGCATCGCGATTCTGAAAAAACTGGCCGCGAAGGCCGACGTGCTGGTCGAAAACTTCCGCCCGGACGTGAAATCCCGCCTCGGCATCGATTACGAAAGCCTGAAGAAGATCAATCCGCGGCTGGTCTATGCCAGCATTTCCGGTTTCGGCCAGAACGGCCCCTTGCGCGACCGCCCGGGTTTCGACCAGATCGCCCAAGGCATGGGCGGGCTGATGTCGATCACCGGCGAGCCGGGGCGCGGGCCGATGCGGGTCGGCATTCCCATCGCCGACCTGTGCGCCGGTATGTTCTGCGCCCAGGGCGTCATGATCGCGCTCTTGGAGCGCGAGGCTTCCGGCGAGGGCCAGTGGATCCAGACCTCGCTGCTGCAGGCGCAGGTCTTCATGCTGGATTTCCAGGCCGCCCGCTGGCTGGTCGACCAAGAAGTTCCGGGGCAGGCCGGCAATAACCATCCGACCAGCATCCCCACCGGCGTGTTCGAGACCGCCGACGGATACATCAACCTCGCCGTGGCCGGGCAGGTCATCTGGCGGCGCTTCTGCGAGGCGCTGGGCAAGCCCGAACTGGCCGACCATCCCGACTACGCCACCCCGCCCGTCCGGTCCGATAACCGCGATGCGCTCGGCGAGACGATCAACGAGGTACTGCGTGGCAAGCCCGCCCAACACTGGATCGATCTGTTCAACGAGGCCGGCGTGCCCTGCGGCGAGATCAACACCATCGACAAGGTATTCGCCAACAGCCAAGTCGATCATCTCGGCATGGCCCAGCCGGTGAATTCCACCGAGCGCGGCCCGACCGAACTGGTCGGCCAGCCCATCGTGATGAGCCGCACCCCCAGCAAAATCTCCGCCCCGCCGCCCACCTGCGGCGAGCATAGCGATGAAGTGCTGGGCGAGTTGGGCTACAGTGCCGACGAGATCGCCGCCTTCCGCGAGGCGGGGGTTGTCTGACCGCCCGCGCGGCGCAGGTTACCAGATTGCAATCTTATCAATCCCGAGGATGAACCACCCATGAGTTCCGACAAGATTCTCGGCCATGTCGAAAACGGCATCGGCCATATCGTTTTCAACAATCCGGAGAAGCGCAACGCCGTGTCGCTGGATATGTGGCAGCGCGTGGCGGAATTGCTGGACGACTACGAAAAGGACCCGGCGGTGCGCCTGTTGGTTCTGTCGGGCGCGGGCGGCAAGGCCTTCGTGTCCGGCGCCGACATCTCGAAATTCGACAGCGAGCGCTCGTCGGAAGAGGCTGTGGCCGAATATGCGCGCGTCACCGGCGAAACCTATACCAAGCTGCAGGAATTCCCCAAACCCACCATCGCCAGGATCAACGGCTATTGTGTCGGCGGTGGCGTGGCGCTGGCGCTGTCATGCGACATCCGAATCTGCGAAGAAGGCTCGAAATTTTCCGTGCCGGCGGCGAAGCTGGGCCTCGGCTATCAGGCGAAATATGTGAAGCGTCTTATCGACGTTGTCGGCCCGTCCTACACCAAGGAAATCTTCTACACCGCCCGCCTGTTTGATGCGGACGAGGCGAAGGGGATGAACCTGGTCAACCGGGTCGTGCCGGTGGAGGAACTGGACGCCTATGTCGCCGACTATGCCGAGCGCATCACCGCCAATGCGCCGCTGACTGTCCTGGCGCTGAAGGCGGCGGTGAACGAACTGGGCAAGGATGCGGAAGAGCGCGACATGGACCGTGCCGAGGCCATGGTGGACGCCTGCTTCAGGAGCCAGGACTACAAGGAAGGCCGCCGCGCTTTCCTGGAGAAACGCAAGCCGGAATTCACGGGCGAGTAAGAGTATGAAATACGCATTGGGCGACGTACGTGTGCAGACCGAGGGCGACGACTACTGGATCGCGCCCAACGCCGT
>DAOVHN010000170.1 GCA_030671915.1 Pseudomonadota bacterium | reverse complement strand
ACCGGACGCCGATGGCGCTGCTTCGGGTCATCTATGTGCGCGAGTGGCGGCTGACCCTGAAGATGACGGCCGGCCTGTTCCAGTGGTTCGAGGGCAAGTTCATCCGCATCAAGGCGCTGTACTGGCGCTGGAAACATGCGCGGGGCAAGGAGCCGGAGGTGCGGGCGGAGGTCCTGCCGCCGGACCAGGATTTCGAATTGCCGGACGACATGGCCGACGCACCTTTCGACGAGGAGTTCGGTGACGAGGAGGAAAGGCCCGGCAATGCCTGATTTTTCTGTCGAGGCCTTGCTGGGCGGGCAAGTCGCGGGGATCGACGAGGCCGGGCGTGGCCCCTGGGCCGGGCCGGTGGTGGCAGCCGCCGTGATCCTGGACCCGCCCAGGATGCCGGCGGAGCTCATTGCGGGGCTCGACGATTCCAAGAAACTCCGCAAACCGGTCCGCGAAATGCTCTACGATCATATCAGGGCGAGCGCGGCCCACGGCATCGGCCTGGCCAGCGTCGAGGAAATCGACGAAATGAACATCCTGCAGGCCGCCATGCTGGCCATGCGCCGCGCCTTCGAAAACCTGCCGAAGGTGCCGCAATACGCCATCGTCGACGGCAATCGCGACCCGGGGCTGGGCGTGCCTACCCGATGCCTGGTCGGCGGCGATGCCAGGTCGCTGTCCATCGCCGCCGCGTCGATCCTCGCCAAGGTGACGCGCGACCGGATCATGGAGGGCCTGGCCCGCGAATTTCCCGGCTACGAATGGGAGAAAAACGCAGGCTACGGGACAAAACGGCACCAGCAGGGATTGGCCGAAAACGGCGTTACACCCCATCATCGCAGAACCTTCGCGCCCATCGCAAAAATACTAAAGTAATAATTCGGTAAGAATTAAAGTTATAAAATGAATTGACCTGCGGAATCACAGGACTCATATTCGCGCGATGGCTGGAACCAAGAAAAATTCGGACTTACTTCCGATAAATCAAATTCTCGCGGGTGAATGCATAGACGTTATGCGTTGCCTGCCGGAAAAATGCGTCGACATGATCTTCGCCGACCCGCCCTACAACCTGCAATTGGGCGGCGATTTGCATCGACCGAACAACAGCCGCGTCGACGGCGTGGACGCAGAGTGGGACAAGTTCGACTCGCTGAAGGTCTATGACAGTTTCACGCGCGACTGGCTGGCCGCCGCCCGGCGCCTGCTGAAAGACGACGGCACAATCTGGGTGATCGGCAGCTATCACAACATCTTCCGCGTCGGCGCCGTGCTGCAGGATCTGGATTTCTGGGTGCTGAACGACGTGGTCTGGGTCAAGACCAACCCCATGCCCAATTTTCGCGGCACCCGCTTCACCAATGCCCACGAGACGCTGGTCTGGTGCTCGAAATCGAAGGACGAGCGCTACAAATTCAATTACGAGGCCATGAAGTCGCTGAACGACGATCTTCAGATGCGCAGCGATTGGCTGATTCCGCTCTGCACCGGGGCCGAGCGCATCAAGGGCAAGGACGGCGGCAAGGCGCATCCGACCCAGAAGCCCGAGGCGCTGCTGCATCGCGTGATCCTGGCCTCCACCCAGCCCGACGATGTGGTGTTGGACCCCTTCTTCGGGACCGGCACGACAGGCGCCGTGGCAAAAAAACTGGGCCGCAGGTACATCGGCATCGAGCGCGAGGCGGAATATCGGCGCGTCGCCGAAAAGCGGCTGGCCGGCATTTCCGAAACGCCCGACCTGGAGTTGATGGACACCCCGTCGAAGCGGCGCGAACCACGCATTCCCTTCGGCCAGCTGGTCGAGAACGGCCTCGTGCGCCCCGGCGACATACTGTTCGGCCCGGGCAAGCGCTGGACCGCGAAGGTGCGGGCCGACGGCTCGATCATCTCAGCCCATCATCGCGGGTCCATCCATCAGGTCGGGGCGGCGGTGCAGGGTGCGCCAAGCTGCAACGGCTGGACCTTCTGGATGACGGAAAAGGCCGGCAAGGCAATCCCCATCGACCTGTTGCGCCAGCAGATGCGGGCGGAATTGGCGGCACCGGGCTGAGCCCAAATCGTGCTATGATGCCGGCAACCTGAACTTCCGTTAGGGAGCACCCATGACTGGAAAATCTGTACGGTCAGCCAGTTTGATGTTCTTTGCCGCGCTGATTGCGCTGGCTGCCTGCCGGCATGAACCGCCGGCCGCGCAGGCGCAAACGGAACCCGAATCCAAGCCGATTATCCGCCTGGCCGGCGTCGAGCGGATCGAGCCCGTGATCCTGGAACTTTACCCGGTGCAGGTTCGTGTCGTGGTCCATGGCTGGCTGTCGGACGGCTGCACCAGCCTGTACGGTTTCGACCAGAAGATCGAGGGGGTGGTCATCAGCATGCGCGTCCTGACCACGCGGCCCCGAGACGTCATCTGCACCCAGGCGATCAAGCGTTTCCAGGAAACCTATCCGGTGAACACCGAAGGCCTGGCGCCGGGAACCTACACGCTTGACGTCAACGGCAAGAGCAAGCAAATCACCCTGCCCTGACTCACCCTGAGTATTTCAGGGCGTGGCGGGCGACCTTCTTCATCACGGTGGGCAACGCCTGGCCGCCGAATTCGTCAGGATGGCGCCACAGGACCTTCGGGCCGGCATTGCGGCCGACCCGCCCGGCGATCACGCGCAACTCCAATTGAAAATGGGTGAAGGTATGGGTAACCGCACCCGGCAATTCGCGCCAGTCCAGGGCGGGCAACGGTGCATTTTTCTTCGCCTTCGCCAGCGTCGGCATGGCTCCCTTCACCCATTCCGTCGAGGGTATTTCGATCATGCCGCCCAGCAGGCCGTTTTCCGGGCGGCGGCGTAGCAACACCGCGCCGTCGGGCCGGGTGATCCAGAAGACGACGCCGCGCCTGGTGGGGCGTTCTGGCTTCGGCGCGCGGCGCGGCAGGTGCTCGGCCTCGTCACGCCCGGCGCAGTCCCGTTTCCAGGGGCAGAGCAGGCATTTGGGCCCGCGCGGTGTGCAGACCGTCGCGCCAAGATCCATCACCGCCTGGGCGTAATCCCCGGCCCGTGACTCGGGCGTCAGGCGATCGGCCAACGCGTACAATTTCCCCTTTACGCCCGGCAGCGGTTCGCGGACAGCGAAAACGCGCGCCATCACCCGCTCCACATTACCATCCACCACGACTGCCCGGCGGCCGAAAGCGATGGCGGCGATGGCCGCCGCGGAATAGACGCCGATGCCGGGTAATTGCCGCAGGTCCGCCTCGTCGTCGGGGAATGTTCCGCCCAGTTCGCCGGCCACATGGCGCGCGCAGCGATGCAGGTTGCGGGCGCGGGCGTAGTAACCCAGCCCCTGCCAGGCATGCAGCACATCGTCCAGTTCCGCGGCAGCCAGGTCGCCGACCGACGGCCATCGCGCAAGGAAGGACTCGAAGTAGGGCCCGACCGTTGCGACCGTCGTCTGCTGCAGCATGATTTCGGAAAGCCAGACGCGGTAAGGGCCCGCCCGCCCGCCCGGGGGGGCGCGCCAGGGCATGCGGCGGCGATTGCCGTCATACCATGCCAGCAGTGTTTCAGGTTCTGGGGTCTTGCGCGAGTCGGTCATCGAAGCGTAACAATTTCATTGGTGACAATGTTGCGGGCGGATCGGAACATGCCCGGTGATCGGGATCAAGACAAGACAAGCGCGAAAACGCGGCGCGGCGGCTGGCCAAGGCCGCTTGCCGCCACGGTCGGCGGGCTGGCGAAAAAGACGATCGGCAAGCGCGGCTTCGCCGAGGCCGGGCTGATTACCGGCTGGGAAGGTATTGTCGGGCCGGATCTGGCCGCTTCCTGCTGGCCGGATCGCCTGACCTTCACGCCCGGCCGGCGCGACGGCGGAACCTTGCGAATCAGGGTTGCCGGCGGTTTCGCGCTGGAACTGCAGCATATGGAGCCGCAATTGCTGGAACGGATCAACGGCCATTTCGGCTATCGCGCCGTCGAACGAATCACCATGATCCATGCCCCGCCGGGAAACAAGCCGTCGCCCGCCCGCCGGGAAACCAGGAACAAAACGGCGAAGCCCCCCGATCCGGAGGCCCGCGCCGCGATCGAAAACGCCCTGGCGGCGGTGGACGACCCGGAGATAAGGGCCGTGCTTGCGCGCCTTGGCCGCGCCGTGATAAGCGACACCCGAGACAGCGGGGAAGAATGAGAATTCCTCGTCTCGCCTTGAAGGGGCCGCATTCGACCCCTTATATTCGTATTATTCGCACTTGATCCAATTCATCCGGAGGCCTCTCGTGACCAGACCGATCCGCTTCGCAGCCGCCCTGTTTGCGGGCATCCTGCTGCCCGCCGCCGCCTTCGCGGAAATCCTTTCCACCGAAGAAGCGCTGACTGAACGCGTCATCGGCAATTCGGAAGCGCCGATCACGATTATCGAATATGCCTCGCTGACCTGTCCCCACTGCGCCAGTTTCCATGCTGAGACGCTACCCCGGATCAAGAAGGACTGGATCGAAACCGGCAAGGCCAAACTGATCTACCGGGATTATCCGCTGGACAAATATGCGGCCTCGGGGGCGATGATCGCGCGCTGCGCGCCGAAGGACAAATATTTCGTCTTCCTGAACGCTTTCTATGCACAGCAGAAGAACTGGAGCAGCGCGCCGGATCCGGTCAAGGTTCTGACTCAGCTCGCAGGCCTCGGCGGCATGAGCAAGGATGACGTCGACGCCTGCCTGGCGAACGACGCCCTTCAGGACGGCATTCTGCAGATGCGGCTGGAAGGACAAATGGAATACGATATCAACAGCACGCCCAGCTTCGTCATCAATGGCAAGAAGGTTACGAACCTGCCCTATGACGACTTCAACGACCTTCTGGAAGACGCCGCGAAATGACGACCGCCCGGCCGCCATTTGAATAATCCGGGCATTAATCCGTGCATTTCACCAAACTTCGCGTTTCCGGCTTCAAGTCCTTCGTAGATCCGGTCGAACTGCTGATCGAACCGGGGATGACCGGCATCGTCGGCCCCAACGGCTGCGGCAAGTCGAATGTGGTCGAGGCGCTACGCTGGGTGATGGGCGAGACCTCGGCCAAGAGCATGCGCGGCGGCGGCATGGAGGATGTGATCTTCGGCGGCACCACCTCGCGGCCCGCCCGCAATATCGCCGAGGTGATTCTGTATATCGACAATGCCGACCGCAAGGCGCCGGCGATGTTCAACGACACCGACGAGCTTGAGGTGTCGCGCCGCATCGAGCGAGACGCGGGCTCGAACTACCGCATCAACGGCAAGGATGTCCGCGCCCGCGATGTGCAGTTGCTGTTCGCCGACCTTGCGACCGGCGCCCATTCCACGGCGATGGTCAGCCAGGGCCGGGTCAGCGCGATGATCAACGCAAAGCCGAAGGATCGGCGCACCCTGCTGGAGGAGGCCGCCGGCATCAAGGGCCTGCATTCCCGCCGGCACGAGGCGGAATTGAGGCTGCGCGCCGCCGAGACCAACCTGGAGCGCCTGGAGGACGTCATCGGCGCGCTGGAGGTGCAGCATCAGGGCCTGCAGCGCCAGGCCCGACAGGCGGGGCGCTACCGCCGCCTTTCCGAACAGATCCGCAAATTCGATGCGATCCTGCTGCACCATTCCTGGACCGGCGCCATGAAGGCGGTGGAGGAAACCGGGGTGCGGCTTGGAGAGACGCGGGCCGAAGTGGCCCGGCGCACCGAAGCGGCGGCAAAGCTGGCTACTGTCCAGGCCGATTCCCATTCGGCGATGCCGGGATTGCGCCAAACCGAGGCCGAGGCCGCCGCCGCCCTGCAGCATCTGCAACTGGCGCGCCGCGAACTGGACAACGAGGCAGAGCGGGTGGCCAGCGCGCAGGCCCAGCTTCAGCAGCAGCTTGTGCAAATCATCGGCGATATAGAACGCGAGAAAACGCTGGAAGGAGATGCCTCCGAGGCGCTGACCCGGCTGGAAGCCGAGCGGGAAGAACTT
>DAOVHN010000263.1 GCA_030671915.1 Pseudomonadota bacterium | reverse complement strand
CAGATACCCACGCGTTACTCACCCGTGCGCCACTGTCCACCATCCGAAGACGGCTTCTCGTTCGACTTGCATGTGTTAGGCATGCCGCCAGCGTTCGTTCTGAGCCAGGATCAAACTCTCAAGTTGCTGTTCCATATCCAAAACATAAGTCCCGGACATGAAAGACAGGATCCCGTCACCCAAAATCTACATGGCTCGCACATCCGAAGACTAATCCCCGGATACGCTATGGTACATGTTAGAATACTATAGGTAACGGTCCTGATAATGTCGGAAACCAATCCCAACAACATAACCGCCGCCCAAGCATCCCTTCTCGTAAATACAATGTCAAAGAACACGCGGCATGACACTCGGGACATCCCCGACCATGCCGCAAACCCGCCCCAGAGCCGAAGCCCAATAAACGGGTTCCATATTCATAACGAGCCGGCGAGTAACCTGCCACCCGACGCATCAGGGCGCGACACTGATGCCGCGCTCTTGACCGGGTTTCGCTCCGTCTGTTGAAGATGGTGCTTGTCCCGACCGGCGGACACACATATAGGCCCACCCATTCGCTTTGTCCAGTGGGAATTTGCCTTGAATTCACCCTGCGGCATTCCGTCCGACATTTCGTTGATTTCCGGCCAATTGGGCGCTTTTCGACAGCCGCATCGGTCCAGATCGACCGGCTCACACCAACAAGCGGAACCAAAAGGCCCCGCAAATGACGGACCCGCCTTACAGAAGCCCGAGATCGCGAAGCTCGGCGGCCATTTCCGGCGGCAGCCTGCCATCGCCTTCCAGCCGCGCCAGGTCGGGTGGGGCCGTCTCCGCCGGCAAATAGCGCCAGCCCTGGATCGCGCGATGCGGCCAGGGGCGGGTTTCCACCCGTTCGGGATCGAGCATAAGCCGGCAATAGCGCCGCCCCTCGTCGTCGGTGTCGTCCTCGATGTCGAGCAGGCGCTGGCGGACACGGATCCGCCCCTTGATCACCCAGTATATGGAACCGCCATCGAGCAATTCCGCCGCCCGGCGCGGGACATTGCGGGTTACGTGGAACAGCCGGGGCCCGTGGCCCGTCGCCAGGGATTCGGCGAGGCGGCGTTCCTGAACCCTCGCAAGATGCCCGGCATCCTCGATCCCCACGGCCAGCTTGATGAGATGAAGCGAATCGGAACTCATGCATCCATGGTCGCATGCCGGGCCAGATTCAGCCAGCCCCTGATTCACTGGACCGGTCCGGGTTGAGTGGAATCGCCTTCGGCGATCCGCCAACCCGGTGAATCGGCTCTATCTTTATGGCGTAGAGCCGATCGTGATCGATCGTACTCACGATCCGCGCTAAGAGTCTGGCCCTCCGGCCATGGCACGCGCCACCCGCGAACCGGAGGGACGCCCCAGCAGGTCGGATATGAACTGGCCCGCCGCCGCCAGCCGCTTGAGATCGACGCCGGTTTCCACGCCCATCCCCTCGAGCATATAGAGGACATCCTCGCTGGCGACATTACCGGTCGCGCCCTTCGCGTAGGGGCAGCCGCCCAGACCCGCCACCGACGAGTCGATCACCGCGATCCCACGCTCCAGGCAGGCAAGAATGTTGGCCAGCGCCTGGCCGTAAGTGTCATGAAAATGTACGGCCAGCCGGTCACGCGCAACGACCTCCGCGACCCTGTCGACCATTGTCCGTGCGGCGAGCGGCGTGCCGACGCCGATGGTATCGCCCAGCGACACCTCGTAACAGCCCATCGCCATGAAATCGCCGGCCATCGCGGCCACCGCCGAGGACTCGACGGTGCCCTCATAGGGACAGCCGAGCACGCAGGATATATAGCCGCGTACCCGCATGCCCTGTTTCAGCGCCGCTTCGCAGACCGGCCGGAAGCGGTCGAGGCTTTCCGCGATCGAGCAGTTGATGTTCTTTCGGGAAAAACTTTCCGAGGCCGCGCCGAAGACCGCGATCTCGCCGGCCCCGGCGGCGATCGCCGCCTCCAGCCCCTTCATGTTGGGCACCAGCACCGGATAACTGACATCGTCGCGCCGCCTGATCCCCGCCATCACTTCGGCGGTGTCGGCCATCCGGGGCACCCATTTCGGCGAAACGAAACTGCCCGATTCGATCGTCTTGAGACCGGCGTCGGCCAGCCGGTCGATCAGTTCTATTCGCGCCGCCGTCGGCACTTCGCCAGATTCGTTCTGCAGCCCGTCGCGCGGGCCGACTTCCACGAGCCTGACATATTTTGGAAGGCCGGCCACGCGCTGGGCTGCGATCAGAACCCGACCCTGAGGCCCAGCATGGCGGTGCTGGCCGTGTAGTCGGTCTTGAAGGGAACCTGCAGGCTGTCCGTCAATTTAACCTCATCGACCGCAAAATAGCGATAATCCAGCGACAATGTCCAGGAAGGCGACAAGGCGAAATCCACGCCCGCGATGCCCTGCCAGGCCATGGCGCCGTCGAAATCGTCGACTGTCGCCGCGCCAACGGCCAGGTCGCCGACCGAAAGCCGCGCCGCCCCGACGCCGCCCCCGAGATAAGGGTTTACGGTAGCGCCCTTACGGAACCCGTAATAGACATTGAGCATCGCCGCATAGATTTCCGTGTGGCCGTCGTCGGCCGGAACATCCGCGACACTGTCGAAATCACTGCGCCGCCAGGACAACTCACCCTCGAAGCGCCAGCCGTCGACCCATTCGAAACCGAATGCCAGCGCCGCCATGCCGCCGGGGTCGTAGGCGGCGTCCAGCCCGGATAGGCCATCTGCCTGCATTGCCGATTCATGCGGATAATTGTAGCCGCCGCCGACGCCGAAATAGTAGGTCTGTGCAAGGGCGTCGGCGGCGCCAGCCAGCAGGCACGGCGCCGCCACCGTCATTATCTGCAATGTTCTCCCCACTTGAGACCTATCCCCCGAACTGGCCGGTCAGAAACTCTTCCGCAATCCGGCCGAAACGGAACTGTTGGCGTATTCGACGCCGCCCAGCCCCGCGCCGGCGCCAAAGCCCATATCCTGGGTGCGAAGATGGCGGAAATCTATGGTGAGCGCCAGGTCCGGCGCCACATTGTAGTCGACGCCGACAATGAACTGAGCCGCAAGAACCGTATCGTTGAATTCAAGGCCGCCCGTCTCGATCGTCCCTCTGACGACGCCCAGGCCGCCGCCGATATGGGGCCTGACGCTGGACTGCGTATTGATATCGTACAGGGCGTTGGCCATGAATGCCCAACTGGTCATATCCGCCCCGACGGGAAAGCCGTCGATGGTGTCGATGTCGTTCGAACGATAGGCTATTTCGCCCTCGAGCCGCAGCCCGTTCGGCATGGCGTAACCGACCACGCCGCCAACGCCGAAACCGAGATCGTAGACCATTTTCTCGTTACCGTTGGCGTTACCGTCGTGGGTATAGTTCATGGCGCCGTAGCCGCCCACATACCAGTTCTGCGCCTGCGCCGCGCCGGCCACGCAGGAAAGCGTTATCGCACCTGCGATTATCGCAAGTTTCTTCATGTCTCTATCCTTTCTAAAGTCTGTGACGGGGAAGTGCATACCCCCCAACAAACGCATTTCCCCGTTACGCTAAATCTAGTGCGGAACAGCGGCGAAAAAAAGGCAGACACGCCCGATAAATTCCGCCGCCTCAGAAAGTCGTTCGCAGCCCGAACATGGCGGTCGCCTGGATGGCATCGACTTCGAATGCCGTCCCGGCCACGTCGCTGAACTTCACGTTGTCCGAGACGAGGTAGCGAAAGTCCAGCGTCACCAGCGCGGTTTCGGTGACCTCCACGCCAAGGCCCAGAATACCCTGATAAACCAGGCCATAGGTGGTGTCGTCGATGACATCCCCCGTCGCAAGGTTATCCGTGGCTTCCATCGTATAGCGCGCGCCGCCGCCGCCGATACCGATATAGGGCCGCAACGGAGACTCCGAGCCCGAACCATAGGCGTAACCGGAACCGCTCCCGATCCGAAGTTCGTATAACATGTTGACCATCAATGCCGTGCTGGTCATCCGGCCCTTGCCGCTGGCGCCATCGATATAATTGATATCGTTATCCCGGTAGGTCAGTTCGCCTTCGATGCGAAAACCGCTCTGGTCAAGGTAGCCGAACGAACCGCCGAACGCGGGCCGCTGTTCGTAACCCGCGGAAAAGGTCGCCGCCTCATATTCAAGGTCGCCATTGTCGACGATGTTGTAGCCGACATGCAGATCCATATAGTATTCCTGCGCCCGCGCGCCGGACGTGCCCGACAGCTGCGCCACGGCAAACAGTGCCGGAAACACAGCTACCTTCAGCCTCTTCATTGTATCTCTCCTGAGTATCGCCCAAATGCCCCTCCAGATTGCGCCGAACGTGGCAGATCATCCGGATTCACACATGATCCGGCCAACTCCGCAAATTATTCGTTAATATTGAGAACATTTCACGTGCCCGATGCGCCCGATCCCTAGGTTCATTATCAACGAACCTTGGGATGATTGGCATCTGTGGGCTTGACTTAATTACCGCGCTCTGTATTTTGCGCGGCACGCGAAACTGGCCCTGGGCCAGGCAAGATTGAAAACATTGGGAACCGCCGCCATGGCCAAGCCGAATACCGTACTGATCCGCCTCGTCAGCT
>DAOVHN010000743.1 GCA_030671915.1 Pseudomonadota bacterium | reverse complement strand
GCGCGCGACCGTCAGTATGGCGAAAAGGGGCGGCGGGGACGACCCGCCACCCCTCCCCGGGCCGCCTTGAATGCAGCTATGGGCAATCTGGTTTTGCGTTACTCGGCCGCACTATTGCTATTCATGGGGGCCATATCCCCCGCCGCCCGGAAGCGCGAGAATCACGGCGTCGCCGGCGGGCACGACCTGCTTTCCCTTGCCCTTAAGTTTCGCGCCCGAGGCCAGCCGGATGCCGCCCGCCGCGCCGTCCGCGCCGCCATTGCGGCCGCGCGCCGGGTTTTCGATGCGGTCGAACAGGGCGAAGATGGCGAAGGGCGCGCCTTCGGCATGGGTAATTTCGATTACTTGGCCGTCGCCGCCCCTGTATTTGCCGGCCCCGCCGGAATCCGGCCGGTACTCCTTGCGCCGGAAGATCAGCGGCGAGATGGATTCGGTGATCTCGACGGGCGTGTTGCGCACGCCCGAAGGAAAGGCGGTGGCGCTGAGCCCGTCCTTGCCGGGCCGCGCGCCCGTTCCGCCGGAATGGAAGATGGTGACCGAGAAGGGCTGCGCATCGCCGTAATCATGCTCGCCGGTGATGCCGCGTCCGCCGGAAAGCATCGGGTTCCACAGGCTGGACGCGCCCTCGGCCGGGGCGATCCCGGGTCTGGCCTGCTCAAGGCATCCCAGCACAACGTCGGGCAGCATCTGGCCGGTGACGTGGCGGATGTTGACGGCGGCCGGCCTGGGCGCGTTCAGTATGCTGCCCTGGGGCGCGGTCACGCGGATGACCCCCAGCGAGCCCGTATTGTTCGGGATCATGTTGCCGACGACGCAACGGATGCCGAAGGAGGTATAGGCCTGGGTGTAGGTCAGCGGCGAGTTGATGCCGTAGGACGACATCGCGCTCGTCCCGTCGAAACTCACTTCGATCGCATCGGGTTTGATCTCAAGCCGCGCGCGGTAGGTCACCGGGCGGTCGTAGCCGTCGACCGTCATCTCGTTTTCGTATATGCCCGCCGGCAGCTTCGCGATCTCCTTGATCATGGCCGCGCGCGAGGTCTCGATGATGCGGTCGCCGATGCCCTCCACGTCATTCAGGCCGAACTCGTCCATCAGCGAAACCAGCCGCCGCGCCCCGACCGCGTTGCAGGCGGTAAGCGAATAGAGATCGCCGACCACCTGCACCGGCTCGCGCACATTGGCGCGCACGATCTCCAGCACGGTCTCGTTCGCTTCGCCGCACTTGAACAGCGGCAGGATGGGAATGCACAGCCCTTCTTCGTAAACCTGGCCCGCGTCCGGCCCGAAGCCGGCGCCGCCGATATCGACCACATGCACCGTAGAGGCGAACAGCGCCACCGCCTCGCCGCCCCGGAAGGCCGGCGTCACCACGGTGAAGTCGAACAGGTGGCCGGTGCCCATCCAGGGATCGTTGGTCAGGTAGACGTCCCCTTCCTCCATGGTCTCGGCCGGGTATTTCTCCAGGAAGAAATTGACCGAGGCCGCCATGGCGTTGACATGGCCCGGGGTGCCGGTCACCGCCTGGGCCAGCATCCGTCCTTGCAGGTCGAACATGCCGGCCGACAGGTCGCCCGCCTCGCGCACCGTGGTGGAGAAG
>DAOVHN010000282.1 GCA_030671915.1 Pseudomonadota bacterium | reverse complement strand
CGTCGAGAGCCTCAACGAAGCCCAGAGCTTCGCGAAGCCCGCCAAGAAGTAACTCTGCCAGACCCTTCTTCGGACATGTCCTCCCTTGTCCGGAGTCTCCGGCCGCGCCCGTGAAAACGGGGGCGGCCGTTTTATTTCTGCGCCGGCAGGCCCCTTTTCATGATCGATACACGGTGTTAGCGTGCGCCCGGCACAAGAAAAAGCGGCGATATTGGGGGGAAACATGTCCATCACCTTCGACGAGTTCCTGAAGGTCGATATCAGGGTCGGCACGGTTGTGCGCGCGGAGCCCTATCCTGAAGCGCGCCACCCGGCGTTCAAGCTTTGGGTCGATTTCGGGCCGAAGATCGGCGAGCGCAAGACCTCGGCCCAGATCACCCGGCATTACGACCTCGACAGCATTGTCGGCAAACAGGTGGTCGCCGTAACCAACTTCCCGCCCAAACAGATCGGCAAGTGCATTTCGGAAATCCTGGTGCTCGGAATCCCCGACGAGGATGGCGAAGTCGTGTTGCTGGCGCCGAGCCGGAAGGTTCCCGACGGCGGGCGTATGTATTGATTTTAAACTGGCAGCCGAATGCGCGCCCGCAGGCCACCGTGCGGCGAGTCTTCAAGTAATATGTCGCCGCCATGGCTGCGCAGCAGGTCGCGCGCGATGGCCAGGCCCAGGCCGGTGCCGCCGGTTTCCGGGTTGCGCGATTCATCCAGCCTGTAGAAGGGCCGGAAGACATCCTCGCGATGGGATTCCGGTATGCCCGGGCCATCGTCGTCCACCGTGATTTCGATAGCGTCCCCCCGCCGGCCCGCGCGTATCCATAGCTGCCCGCCATAGCGCGAAGCGTTGGACACCAGGTTTTCGATGCCGCGCTTGATGGCGTGCGGCCGTAGCCAGGCCATCAGCGTTCCTTCCACATGGCTGTCGATCTTGACCCCGTTGCGCCGCCACACCGAGACGATATCCTCGACAATCTGCCCGAGATCGACATTCTGCGTGGGCTCGTCGCCTTCGCCGCGGGCGAAGGTCAGATAGCCTTCGATCATCCGCTCCATCTCGGCGATATCACCCTTCAGGTCCGCCACCCCCGAATCTTCGGGAAGCATCGCGAGTTGCAGCTTCATGCGCGTGATCGGCGTGCGCAGATCGTGGCTTACGCCTGACAACATGTCGGTGCGCTGGCGAATCTGGCGCCTGATGCGTCGCCTCATAACGTTGAAGGCGGCCGCCGCGCGGCGCACCTCCAGCGCGCCCTCCGGCCTGAAATCCTCCTCCAGTTCGCGCCCCTTGCCGAACTGGTCGGACGCCTCGGCCAGCCGCTGGATCGGGCGCACCTGGTTGCGCATGAAAATCGAGGCGACGGCGAACAGGACCAGCGAAGTTCCCACCATCCACATGATAAAAATATAGGTGGTGACACTGAACAGCCGTTTGCCCGGAATGGTGACCGACATTACCGCGCCTTCAAGCTGGATCTCGGCGATGACCCGTTCGCGGTATGACGAGTCGTCGACCCGCACCGGCCGCAGGAACCGGGACTGCAGCATTTGGCCGAGAAAATCGTCGATCCGGGACTCGGGCCCCGCGATATCGTCAGGCAGGCGCTCCCCCTCCCTCCATTCTATCTGCAAGCCGAAATTGCGCCAGGCCATGTCGAACACGGTTTTCCTGAGTTCGTCAGACGGGTCTTTCCCCAGAAGCTCGACGACCTGCGAAATATCGCCGACGATGGAAGTGGAAAGTCGCTTTGTGATGGTATCCCAGTGGCGTTCATAGAATATCCAGGCCGACACCACCTGCAGCAGGATCAGCGGCATGATGATGATCAGCAGCGACCGGGCATAAAGCGTGCGCGGCAGGATATTGTTTTTCAGCAGATTCAGCAGCATGCCGGATCAATCGGGCCGTAGCACGTAGCCACGGCCGCGCACGGTTTGGAGGTAGCGAGGCGTCTTGGAGTCGGGTTCGATCTTGCGCCGCAGCCGGGTCACCTGGACGTCGATGGCCCTGTCGCCGCCGTCGATCATGCAGCGTTCCGTCAATATCTCGCGGCTCATGATTTCGCCCGGAGTCTCGGATAGCACCGACAGCAGGCTCGCCTCGGCCGTCGTCAGTTTTGTGACGGCGCCATCGTGCAGCAGGATCGCCCGCTCGCGGTCGAAGATATGACCACCCAGCTTTATGTGGGCCGGTGCGGCATCCTGTGCCGTCGCCGGCATGGCGGCGCGGCGCAGGATGGTCCGGATCCGCAGCAGCAGCTCGCGCGGCTCGAAGGGTTTGGGCAGGTAATCGTCTGCCCCGGCCTCCAGTCCGCCGATCCGGTCCGACGCCTCGCCCATGGCGGTCAGCATCAGGATCGGAACGTCGTTACTCGTTTCGCGAAGCGCGCGGGCGAATTCCAGTCCGGTTTCGCCTGGCATCATCACGTCCAGTACGATCAGGTCGAATTCCATGGACTGGAGATGGCGCCGGGCGCTTTTCGCATCCTCGGCGGAGGTTACGCGAAAGCCGTTCTTGCTGAGGTAGTCGCGCAACAGCGCGCGCAGGCGGGTATCGTCGTCCACTACAAGAATATGCTGAAGCTCGTCCATGCGCGCGATTATAGGATGCCGGGCGCCAACCGCCTAGCGGCGCGGTGGTAACAGGCGTTCGAAGCGCTCACGGTCTTCCTCATTGCCCATTATTCCCAGCAGTACCTTCCTGAAACCCTCAACCGACTCGGCGCCCACCTCGCGGTAGGCCCCTGCGATCAGGGTCCGCTGGGCCGCCGAAAGGCGTTCCTCCAGCGCGCGCCCCTTGTCGGTCAGCCGCAAAAGGCGCTGGCGCCGGTCCTGCACGCCTTTTTGCTGCGATACGTAGCCCTCCTCGATCAACTGGCCCAACACCCGGTTCAGGCTTTGTTTGGTAATCCGCAGGATGCGCAGCAGGTCGCTGACCGTCATGCCGGGATGGCGGCCGATGAAATAGATCGCCCGGTGATGGGCGCGGCCAAACCCATAGTCGGCCAGGATTTCGTCGGCAACGCCGGTGAAGTCGCGATAGGCGAAAAACAGCATTTCGATCGCCTGGCGCAGTTCCTCGTCGCGAAGGAACAGCGGATTGGCGGTTAGTTTCGTCGCGCCATGCGGCGGAGATTTTATGTCAGCCATGTTGACTTATATGCTACGCAATGATATCAGGATGCAAGGCCCAAACGACACAATCGAACAAATAGCATAGATTTTCCGTTGGTTTTGTTCGTTTCGATCACGGTAAAGGCCTTTGTACGATAGCTACATTACAGATTTCGAGGTTACAAAATGTCCATGATGCCCTTTGACGACCGCCCGGGTTCCATCTGGTTCGATGGCGAACTGATCGACTGGAAGGATGCCAATATTCACGTCCTGAGTCACGCCCTGCATTATGCCTCGGCGGTATTCGAGGGCGAGCGCGTCTATGACGGCCGCATCTTCAAGCTGACCGAACATACAGAGCGCCTGCACGAATCGGCGCGCCAGCTCGATATGACGATCCCCTGGACGACGGAACAGATCGACGAGGCCTGCAGGCAGGTCGTCGCGGCGCAGGGCCTCAAGGACGCCTATGTCCGGCCGGTCGCCTGGCGCGGGTCGGAAATGATGGGCGTGTCGGCCCAGAACACGAAAATCCACCTGGCGATCGCCGCCTGGGAATGGCCGGCCTACTTCGCGCCGGAAGCCCGCATGAAGGGCATCCGCATGCAGTGGTCGAAATGGCGCCGGCCGGACCCGCGGACGATCCCGGCCAAGTCGAAGGCGGCGGGCCTCTATATGATCTGCACGTTGTCCAAGCATGCAGCCGAGGCCGCCGGCTACAACGACGCCCTGATGATGGACTGGCGCGGCCAGATCGCCGAGGCGACCGGCGCCAATATCTTCCTGAATATCGACGGCAAGCTGCATACGCCCACGCCGGACTGCTTCCTCGACGGCATCACAAGGCGCACCACGATCGCGTTGGCCAAGGCACGCCAGATCGAGGTGGTCGAGCGCGTGATTATGCCGGAAGAGCTGGCCCAGGCCAGCGAGGTATTCCTGACCGGCACCGCGGTAGAGGTCACGCCGGTCAGTGAAATCGGCGAGTACAAGTTCACGCCGGGCGCGCTGACCAAGATGCTGATGGAGGACTACGACGTTGAGGTCCGCCGCGAAGTGCCGGCGACGCTGAACGCGGCCTGAGCGCTATCGACAAATAATACGGATCGAGGCCGGGGCCAGTCGCCCCGGCCTTTCCTTTGCGCGAAAGTCACATCGCCGCCTGAATTCGCCCTGTCGGCGGCCCAATTTCCCTGCAGGATCGCCGGGAAGCAAAAGGGGGGTGACGAGGATGACGGCATTATCCAGGCTATTTTCCGGACGGATTGTCCGGATCATGTT
>DAOVHN010000235.1 GCA_030671915.1 Pseudomonadota bacterium | reverse complement strand
GTGCCGGTGGTCGGCGTGCCGCTGCCGCTGGTGTCCTACGGCGGCACCGCGATGCTGACCGTGATGGTCGCCTTCGGCCTGATCATGTGCGTCTACGTCCACCGCGACCTGCGCCTGACCCGCGGCGGCCTGGACGAGGACGAGTAGCCTTGCAACCTGCGGCGGACGCCCCATATGGGACCTGCCGCAACAAAGGGATGACAAGCCGCCAAGGCTTTGCTATATCCCCCCGCGCGGGCGCATAGCTCAGTTGGCAGAGCAGCTGACTCTTAATCAGCGGGTCGTAGGTTCGAGTCCTACTGCGCCCACCATTTAAACCCCTGTTTTCTTTGATGAAATCAGGGGTTTTGTTTTGTCGCGCCAAGCGGGCGGCAACTGACTGCCGCCGACCGCCCTGCCCCACCTTTACGGCGAGAGCAGGCTGCCTGCTTGCCGGTGGGACAGGGGCTCGGCACCGGCGATCTTGCCGATCTGGTCGCCGGGGCGGGCCAGGGTGTCGGCCTTGCGGGCGAAGAACAGGCCGGATGCGCGGCTATGGATCGGGGTGCGCGCGGCGGCAGGGTCGTCGGCCTCGATATCGACCAGTTCGGCCATCAGCTCGCCCGCCTCGACGCGGGTCCCGATTTCGTGACGCCAGGCCACGATGCCCGTCCCCGGCGCGCGCAGTACGTCCATGCCCTCCAGCGGTGTCGCCTCGCAGGGCGCCGCGACAAGCGGCCCCGGGTCGCCGGCGACGACGCCCCGGCGCATAAGATGGCGGAACAGACCCGCGGCGTCGCTTCTGGCCAGATCGTCCATGACGTCGTTATGGCCGCGCAGCTCCACCGTTGTCGCGAAGCAACCGTCCGGCAGGGCCTCGTCCAGGCCGAGCCGCCGCTTGATCCGGACCCAGGGCGCTGTATTGGCGGAATCGAAGGGAAGATCGTCGGGGTCGTCCTCCAGCAGCACGACCGGCGACTGCATGTCGCCGGCCAGTGTCATGACCTCGTCGCGGTGGTTCTTGTGGGCGTAGAGATGCATCATCGAGACGTCGTCGCAATGGACGTCGAAGACCATGTCGGCCCCGGTCGACAGGGACAGCAGCGTCGCCTTCAGGATTTCCAGTTCGGTCCGGCGGGGAAGGTCGGCGGCGGCGGCCTTCAAGGCCGCGCGCACCATTTCGTCATTGGCGGCCGGGTCTTTGCCGATCTTGCCGTCCAGCCGTTCCATCGCGGCATCCGTCAGGTCGGGCCAGTGGCGGTTGAAATTGCCACCGCCGTCGGAGGCGAAACGCCCGGTATTGTAGCCATGATGATGCTGGCTGAGGCCGATCGGGTTGGCGTAGGGCAGCAGCACGATCTCGCCCGCGATCCGGCCCTCGGCATCGGCGGCGTCCAGCAGGCCGATCAGATGGTTCAGGGTCAACAGCCCCGGCCATTCGTCGGCATGCAGGGCGGCGTGGAAATAGGCCTTGGGCCGCGCGCCCGGGGTTCCGTAGCGATGGACCTTGAGGCTGCGCCGCGTTCCCGGGCTGGGGCTGGCGAGGGCGATTTCTTCCGTTATTCGGGGCATGGGGCGGTTCTCGATATTGTTCGACTGGCCAGAAGATAGGCCAGAGACCATGCCCCGGCAATTCCCGCAAGAGGCCCGGCGCTATAACAGCCGTTTCAGCCAGATGAGCAGCGCGACGGCGGCGAGCGCGGCGGCGATGGCGACCGCCGCCTTTGCGTGCCACCAGAAGCGTTCGGCCAGGACGCCGCCGATCAGGCGCTGCAGTTCCGGCTTGGCCATGCGGGGCCGTTCGGGAAGCATGATCCACAGCTCGGTCCGGAAGTAAGGCTTGCGCGGCGCGCGGAGGCCCTTGAGCCAGAGCGTGATCGCAATCATGGCAACCAGGATGGCGCCGACATGGAAGGCCTGGCGCATATCGAAGGCGAAGGCGAACATGAAACAGCTGACGCCCAGCAGGGCGAAGCCGCAGCCGCGCCGGATCGAAAAATCCGCATATATGCGGATCGTTTCGACGGTAAGGGTACCCGGAGGTTCGCCCGTCTGCGAAGACATGGCGCAGTATAACCCGTTCTGGGTCAGCCGGGCGAATGACAGTAGCGTGAAGCTGTGCCAGGCCGGCAGCATCGACCGGTTCCATGTCATCGACGATACCGACGTGGCGGACACGATCGCCTATCTTCCCAAGGACTGACCGGCCCTTGTTTCGTGGCCTGGCCTCGAAGCGTTCACCATAGCCTGGTTACGGTGCGTTAACATCCATCCGTTACTCTGGCCCCCTCGAACAAGACCGAGGCGAAACCCTGTCCCCGGTACGATCGATCGCACATCAATTTTCAAACGGTGTTTCCGATAGGGTGGCCTTGGTGGAATACGAAGAACGTCCCGATATCGAACAGCGCGTCTATCTGGAGCGGGTCCGGGTTTTTTTCCGGCACGCCGTCGGCACCCAGTTCCGATCCGCCATCGCCATCTTTTTCGTGGGGCTGAGCCTGTATTACGCGGAGGTTCCGCCGTGGAGCATTGGCGTGTGGGCAGGCATATTCGCCATGGTCACGGCTGGCCTGGCCGTCGTGGAGTTGCGATACCGCCATGCCACGCTGACCCCGGGAAATGCGAAAACATGGGTCGCGGTGCGGGTCGCGCTGGGCATGGCCACGGGGATCATGATGGGTGTGAGCCCGTTTCTGCTCCCCGCACACGGGAATGTAGCCTCCGAACTCATGATCTACGTTGTGCTGATTACCGGCGTGAGCATTACGTTCATCGGCTATACGACGATGCCCGCCTATTCCATTGGCGTGGCGTCCACCAGCATGGGGCTGCTGACGCTCAGTTTCCTGCGTGCACAGGACCGGTTCCACTACACACTTGCCGTGATGGTGGTGATCTCGCTGGTCATCCTGATTAAAAAAGCCTTCGAGGTATCCAGAACATCGACCGAGGCGGTCCGCGTCAACGAGCAGTTGAAGATCGTCAACGAACAGCTTCAAACAGAGGTCGACAGACGCCATGAAGCCGAGCGCGAAGCCCGCGTCGCGCGCGATGTCGCGCTGAAGGCCAGTTCGGCGAAATCGGATTTCCTCGCCAATATGAGCCACGAGCTGCGCACTCCGATGAACGCCGTGATGGGGTTTTCCGGGGCGCTGAAATCGGGCATTGCGGGGCCGCTGAACGACAAACAAACGGAATATATCGTGGATATTCTGAACTCGGGCGAGCATCTGCTTACCCTGATCAACGATTTGCTGGATCTGTCCAAGATCGAGGCCGGGAAATTCGAGGTCAAGCCGGAAGCCTTCGACCTGCCGGAGCAGATCGGACGCTGCCTGCCACTGGTCAGAAAACAGGCGGAGGCTGGCGGCGTGACGATCGAAATCGATATTCCCGACGATATGCCGGTGCTTCACGCCGACCGACGCCTGGTCATGCAGATGGTCGTGAACCTCTTGTCCAACGCGATAAAATTCACGCCCAGGGGCGGACGGGTTACCCTGACCATGCGCCATGGGGCCACCGGCACGGTTACAGTGTCGGTGACCGACACCGGTCCCGGCATGCCGGCCGAGGACATCCCTCGCGTATTGCTACCTTTCGAGCAAACCGAACTCGGCAAGGCAAAAGAGGGAACAGGCCTGGGATTACCGCTGGTCAAACGGATCGCCGAACTGCACGGTGGCGCCTTTGCACTGGAAAGCGCGCCGGGCGAAGGGACAGTCGCAACGATCCATTTTCCCGGCAATGCCGTTGCCGCGGGCAAGGGCAATCTGCAAGCGAGAGCGAATTGATCGGCGACCAATACCAAAGTTCGCTGACAAAAACCCATTCGATGGGGCTTCGCGGCCCACTGTAACGCGGAGCGGGATATCGGGTGCCTCAATTAGGCCCTGGATGAAACCATCCGATCGCCATACGGGAGTATGCTTTTCGGTACTGTCGTTAACCTATCGTTGTCACTAAGCCGGTACCATGCCTGCCGGGTAACGGTGACCGGAGTGTTTCCGTGACGACGAGCGACCTTCAGCAAGACGCGCATGATCTCGCCGGACTGGCGATTTTCGCGCTGAACCTTGCCTTTCGCAGCATCGAGGATGGCGAGGGAATGCTGGCTCCCTTCGTGATGACCGACACCGAGGACGAAGGCCGCGGCCTGCACCGCTTCGTCGCCGATTCCATGGAGCAATCGCGCCAGCGCGCGCGCGACTGGGTTGGCGAGGCCGACCCGTCGGTATCCCGCTACGCCTTCGCCTGGGACGGCTACGTCAAGGTGGACGACATCAAATGGGACGCCGTCTTCGTCGAGGCCGGCGACCGCGTGCTGCCCCACGGCATGCTGCTTTGCCAGCGCTACCGCGCGCAAAACGGAAACGGCGGCCCCCGGAAAATCGTCGGCGAACCGATGCTGATCGACAAGCCGGAATCGCGGTTGCGGGAAGACTGAGACAGCCGGCAAATCGGGACAGTTGGCGCCGTGACGCCTTGAGTCTGGACATAAGGGGCCGGACTGTGGATCATGGAGAAGAAACCCCCTGAAAAAACAGGCGGGGGCAAAATAACGGATCTTCGGTGGGCTGCGCCCGGCGGGGAAGACAATAGAGGGATGCCGACAGTACTTTGCGGCAACAATAAACGGTTCCGGGGAGGAATTATGTTCGGGCAAAATACAAGAAATTTCATCGCTGCCGTCACCGTCTTCGCCTTTGGCCTGGTCCTGGCGGGCGCCGCGGCTCAGGCGGCGCAAAACGAAGTGATCCTGATCGGCGCGCCGATGTCGTTCACGGGGCAACACGCGACCAACGGCAAGCACAGCCGAAAGGGTTATCAGCTGGCCGTCAATTTCATCAATGAGAATGGTGGCATTGACGTCGGCGGCAAGAAATACGACCTCAAGGTCAAATATTACGACGACGAGTCGAATCCGAAACTGGCGGCC
>DAOVHN010000317.1 GCA_030671915.1 Pseudomonadota bacterium | reverse complement strand
CCCATCACCGAAATCCGCGCATTCGGCCACATGAAAAGCAGGCGCGGCGAATAGGCGCGACCGCACATGCCGTAATTGCCGGCCCCGAAGGAGCCGCCGATAATGACCGTGAATTGCGGCACTTGCGCGCAGGCAACCGCGGTGACCAGTTTGGCGCCGTCGCGCGCGATACCGCCGGCCTCGTATTTTCGGCCGACCATGAAGCCGGCGATATTTTGCAGGAAGACCAGCGGAATGCCGCGTTGGGCGCAGAGTTCGACGAAATGCGCGCCCTTCAGTGCGGACTCGGAAAAGAGGATGCCGTTATTGGCGACGATGCCGACGGGATAGCCGTGGATGCGGGCGAAGCCGGTGCCCAGCGTCTCGCCGTAAAGCCGCTTGAACTCGTCGAACTCGCTGGCGTCGACGATGCGGGCGATGACCTCGCGCACGTCGTAGGGCTTGCGCAGGTCCTGCGGCACGATGCCATAGAGTTCCTTCGCGTCGTATAACGGCTCGCGCACCTCGGCCAGGTCCAGCGTCACCTGCTTGGCCCGGTTGAGATGGCCGGCGATGCGCCGCGCGATGGCCAGCGCATGGGCGTCGTCCTCGGCCATATGGTCGGTGACGCCCGACGTGCGCGAATGCACATCCGCGCCGCCCAGTTCCTCGGCCGTCACTACCTCGCCGGTCGCCGCCTTCACCAGCGGTGGGCCGCCAAGGAAAATCGTCCCCTGGTTTTTCACGATGATCGATTCGTCCGACATCGCCGGCACATAGGCGCCGCCCGCCGTGCATGAGCCCATGACGACCGCGATCTGCGGGATGCCGGCGGCCGACATGGTGGCCTGATTATAGAAGATGCGGCCGAAATGATCGCGGTCGGGGAAGACCTCGTCCTGGTTCGGCAGGTTGGCGCCACCGGAATCCACCAGATAGACGCAGGGCAGGTTGTTCTGGCGGGCGATTTCCTGCGCCCGCAGGTGTTTTTTCACCGTTACCGGATAATAAGTGCCGCCCTTGACCGTAGCGTCGTTGCAGACCACCACGCATTCGATGCCGGCAATCCGCCCGATGCCCGTGATGATGCCGGCACCCGCGATGTCGGCGTCGTACATGCCGTGGGCCGCCATCTGCGACAACTCAAGAAAGGGCGATCCCGGGTCCAGCAACGCGCGCACCCGCTCCCTCGGCAGCATCTTGCCGCGAGCCAAATGCTTCGCCCGCGCGGCCTCGCCACCGCCCAACTTGACCTTCTCGACCTCGGCGCGCAGATCGTCCACCACGGCCTGCATGGCGTCGCTGTTGGCGGCGAATTCGGGGCTGCGGGTATCTATGGTGGATTTAAGGATCGTCATCGGCCGGTTACCAGCCGCCGGTTTCCAGCCAGCGGTCGACATCCTCGAGCTTGTCGTTGCCCCAGAACGGCTCGCCATCGACGATGATATAGGGCGAGCCGAAGATGCAGCGCTCGACCGCGGCCGCGACTTCCGCCTTGAGGCGCGCCTTTACCGCCGGGTCGCCAAGGGCCTCGCGAAGGGCATCACCATCGACGCCGAGCCCGGCGGCGATTTCGACGATAATGTCGGCGGAGGTGATATCGCGGCCTTCGCCGAAGGCAGCGTTATAGAGAGCCGCGGCCAGATCGTGCGCCTTCGCCGGGTCGCTGTCACTGAGCCAGTAGAAGGCCCGTGCCGCGGCAACCGACAGGAATGGAAACTTTTCCGGCATAACGAAGGGGATGCCGTGCAGCCGCGCGGCGCGCGGCATGTCGATGCGCGCATAATCACCCTTCATGGGAATGTTGAGGAGCGGCTGCGACCCCGTCGTCTTGAACGCGGCGCCGATCAGATGCGGTCGCCAGGTCACGCTTCGTCCGTGCTTCGCGGCGATCCCGTCGATCCGCCTGGAGGCCAGATATCCATAGGGACTGGAGAAATCGAAGTAAAAGTCGATCGGGTCGGGCATGTATCCTCGCTGTGCCGTATAAAGTTCTATTGCCCCGACACGACGGTGACCACCAGAATCTCGGGCTTGTTGTTCAGCCGGATAGGATATTCATCGGTGCCGATGCCCGCCGTGACAAACATCTGGTGCTCGTTTTCGCTGACCAGTCCGTACGCGTAGCGTTTGGGAACGCCGGTCGGCAGGACGGGCAGCGGGAATTCCGGAACATTCACCAGGCCGCCATGGGTATAGCCAGCGAAAACAATGTCGACCTTCGGCGGAATGTCCGGGAAACGGGCCGGATTATGGACCATGCCGAAGACCGGTTCGCCCCTCGGCAATTTCGCCATCACGTTCTGGTAGTAAAGAGGCCTGTCGTTAAATCCGACGATCCAGAAGCGTTTTTTCTGGGCCAGTTTTATCGGCGCCGCGCTGTTCGACAGCACCTTGATTTTCGCCTGTTTCAGCGCGTCCGCCAATTGCTTGCCGCCGTCCAGCGCGTCACGTCTGCCGAGGAGAGCCAGAACCTCGAATTTGGCCTTGATCTTGCCCAGCACCGGCGCGAAATCCAGCGGCGAGATCGGTGTCTTGAAAAAATCGCCAGGCATGAAACTGCCGAGCAGCAGAACCACATCCGGCTCCGCGTTGTTTATCAACCCGACGACAGTCTCAAGCTTGTCGAGGTCGATATAGGGCGAGCCCATATGCAGGTCGGAAACCACGACGACCCGGATCGGCTGCCAGTGCAGCGGCCATTGCCCCGATTTCATCTTGACCTGGGTATAGCGCAACTGGTCGGGCTCCTGCATGACGCCCCAAACCCCGGCGCCGACGGCCAGCAGAACCAGTAAAAGTATAAATTTGGAAAGAAAGCCGATCAGTAATCCGACAAATCCCGATCCTTGCGGCATTTTGTTATACCCTTCCATTTCCACGATCCCATCAACGCCCGCCCGTGATCGTCATAATGCCGAATTCCGGCGGTATATTAAACCTTAGCGGTAGAATACTGGTTCCCAGCCCACCCGTCACATAAAGATCCTTGCCATCTTCCCGGATATGTCCGAACGCGTGGTGCAAGGGCAATGGGCCGGGCCTATAGAGCGTGCCCGCTGTCAGGACCGTGATCGCCACATGTATTATGCCGCCGCCAGGGTAACCATGGCGATTTCCGGGGGCATGTTGAATCGCGCCGGCACGCCGCTGGTTCCCAGCCCCGAGGTCACGTAAAGATGCCGGCCATCCTCTTCGACCAGGCCATAGGCCATGCGCCGCGGCGTGCCGCCGACCGGATAAGGCGTGCCGACGAAAGGCAGGCGGAACTGGCCGCCATGGGTATGGCCGGCGAAAGTCACGGCGACGCGCTCGGGCATGCCGAAGAACGTCACCGGATCATGGACCAGGCCGATCACCGGCTCGCCCTCGGGAATCGGGCCGAAGGTCTTGGCCATGCAGGGCTCGCGGGTGGACTCGTCGGCCAGCCCGGCGATCCAGATGCGCCCCTCCGGCAGGTCGATCGGCGCGGATTCGTTTTCCAGCACATGGATGCCGGCCTCTTCCAGTTCGCGCCGGATTTCCTCGCCATCATGCCACCAGTCGTGATTGCCCAGCACCGAAAAGACGCCGTGGCGGGCCTTCAGTTTCGACAGGCTGCCCGCGATCGCCGGCGGCTGAACGAAACGGCCGAACAATACGCCCTCGATCACATAGTCGCCCAGCAGCACGACGAGGTCGGGCTCCAGCGCGTTGACCTTCTCGACCACCTTGTCCAGCTGCTTGATCTTGAACCAGGGTGCGCCGACCTGGAAATCGCCCAGCACGGCGATGCGCAGGTCGCGGCAATGGCCGGGCCAGCGCACGCTTTCCAGACGCAGGTGGCGTTCCTTCACCATCCGCGGCTCCACAAGAAATCCCCAGGCTCCGGCGGTTGTGGCGCCAACACCGCCGAGGGCCATCAATGCATCCACTATCACTGGATCGGCCATCCTTTTAAATCTCCTAACAAATAAGCTGCCTACCAGGGCAACTCGTTTCCGTCGTAATTGAAAAACCGGCCGCTATCGGCCGCACCGGCGCGATCAATTACCGCGCGCATGCCGGCAACGCTCGTCGCCGCATCGATCAGGGCGGACGCGCCGCCCAT
>DAOVHN010000182.1 GCA_030671915.1 Pseudomonadota bacterium | reverse complement strand
GGTTGAGGCCGGCGTCGCCATTGTCGTGCTGGCTATCGCGCTGGACCGGCTCAGCCAGGCCTTCGCGACCCGGTCGCCGCCGGTGCATCGCGAACAGCCGCAACACTGGGTCCGCCGCCATCCATGGCTTTCCTTTTCCATCCTCTGGATCGCACTGACCGCGATCGTCGGCCTGTTTCTGGAACCGGCGGTACAGTCCTACCCGGAAGCGTGGGAGGTCACGACAGGCACCTTCTGGGGCGAGTTGGTTAAATGGATCAACGTCAATTTCTTCGACGAGATCGAGGCCGTGAAAACGGCGATGTTCGTGCATCTTCTAAAGCCGGTAAAGGTATTCCTGCTGGACCTGCCCTGGGTCGTGGCGGTTGGGCTGCTGGCGCTTGCCGGCTGGCGCCTCGGGGGCTGGCGGCTTGCCTTGCTGGCCTTCCTGTTCTCGCTCTTCGTCGCGGTGACCGGCCAGTGGGAAAAGGCGATGATCACTGTTTATCTGTGCGGCATCTCCGTCCTCATCGCTTCGCTGATCGGTATTCCCATCGGCATACTGGCCGCACAAAATCAGCGCGCAGGCAAGGTCGTGCGGGTCATCATCGACACCCTGCAGACGCTGCCGAGCTTCGTCTATCTGATGCCGGTGGTGATGCTGTTCCGGGTCGGCGATTTCGCGGCCATGATCGCGGTGGTGGCCTACGCGCTGGCGCCGGCGATCCGTTACACCGCCCACGGCATTCGCCAGATCGACCCCAACCTAGTCGAGGCCGGCGTCGCGGCGGGCTGTACGCGTCGGCAACTCCTCTGGCGGATCAAGCTGCCGCTGGCCCTGCCGGAGATCATGCTGGGTATCAACCAGACTATAATGCTGGCCCTGTCGATGCTGGTGATTACTGCGTTGGTCGGCACCCGCGACCTCGGTCAGGAAGTCTATATCGCGCTGACCAAGGCGGACACCGGCGGCGGCATAATCGCCGGCCTGTCGGTTGCCTTCATCGCCATCATAGCCGACCGGTTGATCGCGGCGGGTAGCGGCCATATGCGCCGGCGCCTGGGCCTCGCCGAGGAAGGGGCAGCGATATGACCGACCGGGCGAAGGCGTTCGTGGAAGGTTTGTCCTTCTGGAAATGCAAGGTCGATCCGCAACCGTTATCGGGCGGCATCACCAACGTGAATTTCGTGGTGGAAGACGCGGGCGAAAAGTATGTCGTACGTGTCGGCGGCGACATCCCGCTGCATCAGGTGATGCGCTTCAATGAGTTGGCGGCCAGCCGCGCCGCCCATGCCGCCGGCGTTTCGCCGGAGGTGGTGTACGCCGAACCGGGGGCGCTGGTCCTGCGGTTTATAGAGGGCAAGACCTTCGGGCCGGAAGACGTACGCAAGCCGGAGAATCTGACGGCCATCGTCGACCTGATCCGGCGCGTACATCGCGACATACCAAAATATCTGCGCGGGCCGTCGCTGGTGTTCTGGGTGTTCCATGTGCTGCGCGACTATGCGGGGACGCTGCGCGACGGCGCCAGCCGCATGGTGCCGGAACTGCCGCGGCTGATGGAAATCACGGATGCGCTGGAGGCCGGGATCGGGCCGGTCGATCTGGTCTACGGCCATAACGATCTGCTGGCGGCGAACCTGATGGACGACGGCAAGCGGCTGTGGCTGATCGATTGGGATTACGCGGGTTTCAACAGCCCGCTGTTCGACCTGTCGAACCTGGCGTCGAACAACGAGTTCACGCCGGATATGGAAGACTGGCTGCTGCGGGCCTATTTCGGCGAGCCGCCGGACAGCGCCATGCGCAGGCGCTATGCCGCGATGAAATGTGCGTCTCTGCTGCGCGAGACCATGTGGAGCATGGTGCAGGAGATCCACTCGGACCTGGATTTCGATTTCGTCGGCTACACGGCCGAAAACCTGGAGAGGTTCGAGCGGGCCCATGAATATTATTTGGCACTATAGGGGCGGCTGATGGGGGGATTTCCCACACGGGCGAGGGCGGTTGTTATCGGCGGCGGTATCGTCGGCTGTTCGACGGCTTATCATCTGGCCGCGGAGGGCTGGACGGATACCGTTCTTATCGAGGCGGGCCAGCTTTCCAGCGGATCGACCTGGCATGCGGCGGGGCTGGTTGGCCAGCTGCGCTCCAACGCCAACATCACCCAGCTGCTGGGCCATTCCGTGGCGATCTATGACCGGCTGGAGAAGGAAACCGGGCAGGCGACCGGCTGGAAGATGAATGGCGGCCTGCGGCTGGCCTGCGGCCAAGAACGCTGGACCGAGGTCAAGCGCCAGGCGACGATGGCGCGCAGTTTCGGGCTGGAGATGGAACTGTTGAGCCCGGCGGAGGCCAGGAAGCTCTGGCCGATCATGGATGTCCACGACGTGGTCGGCGCCGCCTTCCTGCCGACCGACGGCCAGGCGAACCCCTCCGACATCACCCAGGCGCTGGCCAAGGGCGCGCGCAAACAGGGCGTGACGATCGTCGAGGATACGAAGGTCACCGCCATCGAGGTCAGGGGTGGCCGCGTCGCCGCGGTGGTGACCGACCAGGGCCGCATCGAGTGCGAGGTGGCGGTCAATTGCGCCGGCCAGTGGGCCAACGAGATCGGACAGTTGGCCGGTGTGACGGTGCCGCTGGTCTCGGTGCAGCACCAGTATCTGGTGACCGAGCCGATTGACGGCGTGCCGCGCGACCTGCCGACCCTGCGCGATCCCGACCGGTTGACCTATTACAAGGAAGAGGTCGGCGGGCTGGTGATGGGCGGCTACGAGCCGAACCCCATTCCCTGGGCCGAGGACGGCATCCCCGAAAAGTTCCACTTCTCGCTGCTGGCCGAAAACTGGGACCATTTCGAGCCGATGATGGAACTGGCGCTGGGCCGCGTGCCGGCGCTGGAGACCGCCGGGGTCAAGCAGCTCATTAATGGGCCGGAAAGCTTCACCCCCGACGGCAACTTCATCCTCGGCGAGGCGCCGGAATGCGGCGGCTTCTTCGTCGGCGCGGGTTTCAACGCCTTCGGCATCGCGGCGGGCGGCGGGGCCGGCAAGGCGCTGGCCGAGTGGATCGCCGGTGGGCAGCCGCCCTACGATCTGTGGGCGGTGGATATCCGCCGATTCGGTCAACCCCATGGCGATATCGATTGGGTGCGCACGCGCACGATGGAAATGTACGGCAAGCATTACACCATCGCCTGGCCCTTCGAAGAGCATGAAAGCGGCAGGCCGCTGCGCAGCTCTCCCCTGTACGAGCGGCTTGCCGAACAGGGCGCCTGCTTCGGCGAGAAGCTGGGCTGGGAGCGGCCGAACTGGTTCGCGCCGGCCGGTGTTGAGCCGCGCGACGAATATTCCTTCGGCCGCCAGAACTGGTTTGCCCATGTCGGCGAGGAACACAGGGCCGTCCGCGAGCGGGTCGGCCTGTTCGACCAGACCTCCTTCGCCAAGTTCAAGATGGTGGGCCGGGATGCCGAGGCCGCGCTGGGCTGGATCTGCGCCAACAATATTGCGAAACCACCGGGCAGCCTGGTCTATACGCAAATGCTGAACGAACGGGGCGGCATCGAATGCGACCTGACGGTCGCGCGCCTGACGCCCGAAGAGTTTTATATTGTCACCGGCACCGGCTTCGCGACCCATGATTTTGCCTGGATCAAGGCGAATATCCCCGCCGGGCTCGACGCGCAACTGATCGACGTGACTTCCTCCCACGCCGTGATGTCGCTGATGGGACCGTCCGCCCGCGATGTCCTGTTGGCGGTCAGTCGCGACGATTTCTCCAACGAGGGGTTCCCGTTCGGTGCGGTCCGGACGGTTCATATTGCAGGCGCGCCGGTCAACGCGCTGCGCGTGACCTATGTGGGCGAGTTGGGCTGGGAGCTGCACATCCCGGTGGAAAGCGCGGCCGATGTCTATGACGCGTTGATGAAGGCGGGCGCGGCGCATGGCATCGCCAATGCCGGCTACCGTGCGATCGAAAGCCTGCGGTTGGAGAAAGGCTACCGTGCCTGGGGCGCCGATATCGGGCCGGACTACACGTCGGTCGAGGCCGGGTTGGGCTGGGCGGTGAAGCTGAAATCCAACATCCCGTTCCTCGGCCGCGAGGCGATCCTGGCCCAGCGCGAGAACGGCGTGGCCAAGATGCTGGCGGGTTTCACGGTCGCCGACAGGGATGTCGTGTTGCTGGGCCGCGAGACGATCTACCGCAATGGCGAGCGCGTCGGCTGGCTGTCCAGCGGCGGCTGGGGCTACACCCTGGATACCAACATCGGTTATGGCTATGTCCGCAACAAGGTGGGTGTCGACCGGGACTATGTGCTGTCGGGCGAATACGAGCTGGAAGTCGCCACCGAGCGCGTCCCCTGCGATGTATCCATGGACCCGCTCTACGACCCCGGGATGGAACGCGTCAAGGCGTGACGGCGTCTGTCCGCGCCTCGCCAAAAGCCGAAAAATCGTCTCGATCGGGGGTGCCGCGCGCATCGATGCGGGCAGTCTTTGCTTGCCATTTACCCGTAAATCCTGCTGCAATAGCGGTCAAATGATCGCAGGGAGGCGACAGGATGGGCGAATTCGACGGAAAAACCGCTGTTCTCACCGGCGCCGCCGGGGGCGTGGGCTATCAAACGGCCACCATGCTGGTGGCGGACGGCGCCGATGTGCATATCATCGATCTTCTGGATCCGCCGGCGTTGCCGGAAGGACCGGGCCGGGCGACCTATCACCAGGGCGACGTGACGGACTGGGATTTCGTCAGCGGCGTTTTCGACGGGTTGAAGAAGCTGGATTATCTGGTCAACAGTGCCGGCGTGCTGTGGTTCGGCAAGGATGTCAGCGCCATCGATATCGACTTCGATATCTGGGACAAGGTGATGGACATCAATCTGAAATCCATGGTGATGACCATGAAATGCGCGGTGCCGATGATGCAGGAGCGAGGCGGCGCGATCGTCAATATCGCGTCGATCCAGTGCCTGCGCGGCGATCCGGCGCCACAGGACGCCTACCAGGCCTCGAAGGCCGGCGTCATCGCGCTGACCAAATCCATCGCCATCCAGTATGCGGGCGACGGCATCCGCGCCAATTCCGTCCTGCCCGGCGGGGCCTGGACGCCGCTGCAGGAACGCTGGGACCGCGACCCCGAAGCTGCCAGGCGCGCCGCCGAGGCGGTGCCGCTGGGCCGCGTCGGCCAGGCCGAGGATATCGCCAACGCGGTCATGTTCCTGCTGTCCGACAAGGCATCCTGGATCACCGGCACGGAAATGATCGTCGATGGCGGGGTAACGGCGTTGCCGTAGCGGGGCCCCGCCGTTAAAACAGCCCCATGAAAATCGACGGAACCCACTACCGCAGCATCTGGCCGCATGCGGACGGTGGCTGGGTGGAGATTATCGACCAGACCCGGCTGCCCTACGAGTTCGGCGTCCTTGCGCTCTCGGCCATGGAGGATGCCGCGCATGCCATCCGCGTGATGCAGGTGCGCGGCGCGCCGCTGATCGGGGCGACGGCGGCCTGGGGCGTGGCGCTGGCCATGCGGGCGGACCCGTCCGACGCCAATCTGGCCGGCGCGCTGGAAGTGCTTGGGGCGATGCGGCCCACGGCGGTCAATCTGCGCTGGGCGCTGGAGGGCATGCGCGGGCTGCTGGATCCGCTGGCGCCGGGCGAGCGCGCCGGCGCCGCCTGGGCCCGCGCCAGTGAAATCTGCGACCAGGATGTCGAGATCAACCATTCGATCGGCCAGAACGGCCTGGCGCTGATCCGCGAGATCGCGTCCGCCAAGAAGGGCGGGC
>DAOVHN010000732.1 GCA_030671915.1 Pseudomonadota bacterium | reverse complement strand
CCAACACCCTGTCGCCCGGCGACAAGGTGCTGGCCTTCAGTTTCGGTCAGTTCAGCCATCTTTGGATCGACATGGCGCAGCGCCTGGGCTTCGACGTCGTGGCCGAGGAAGTCGAATGGGGCCAGGGCGTGCCGCTGGAACGTACCGAAGAGATTCTGCGAGCCGACAAGAACCACGAGATCAAGGCGATCCTCGCCTGCCACAACGAAACCGCGACCGGCGTGACCAGCGATATCGGCGGGTTGCGCCGGGTGATGGACGCGGCCGGCCATCCGGCCCTGCTGGCCGTGGACGCCGTAAGCTCGCTGGCCAGCATCGATTTCGAGATGGACGAATGGGGCGTCGACCTCGCCGTCAGCGGCTCGCAAAAGGGCCTGATGCTGCCGGCCGGCCTCGGCATCCTGGCGACCAGCCAGAAGGCGCTGAAGGCAATGGAGACCGCCGAGTCAAAACGCTGCTATTTCGATCTCGCCGACATGATCAAGCACAATCCCGGCGGCTACTTCCCCTACACGCCGGCGCTGCCCATGCTCTACGGCCTGCGCGAGGCGCTCGACATCATCGAGGAAGAAGGGCTGGAGAATATCATCGCGCGCCACCATTACCTCGCCGAGGGTGTACGGGCCGCGGCGACCGAGGGCTGGGGGCTGAAGCTCTGCGCCAAGGAGCCCAAATGGCATTCCGACACGGTCAGCGCGGTGATGGTGCCCGAAGGAATCTGCGGCGCGCATATCATCGACGTGGCGTTCCGGCGCTATAATCTCGCGCTCGGCGCTGGCTTAAGCAAGGTCGCGGGCAAGCTGTTCCGCATCGGCCATCTGGGCGATCTCAACGAGCTGATGCTGATGGGCGCGATCGCGGGCGCGGAGATGGCGATGCTCGATGTCGGGGTCGAGGTGCAGCCCGGCAGCGGCGTTGCGGCGGCGTCCAACTACTGGCGCAGTAACGACCCGGTGCCCAAGCACAGGGTTTCCAAGGAAGAACAGTTCTACGAAGCCCATTCGACGGGCTCGGCCCAGGGCTGACGGATTGCTTTATGGCGGCTCCGGCTCTCTCGACAGCGTGGCTACCCGCCGACGCATCCTTCGACAAGCTCAGGATGAGGAGCGAGTGGTTGGATTATAGGCAAGAATCCTCATCCTGAGCCTGTCGAAGGATGAGGCCACTCGACCGCCCTCCAGAGAGCGGCTGGTCCCGTAACCCACCATAAAAACGGCCCGCCGCCGGTTTCCCGGCGACGGGCCGCTCTCACGGAAGGGGCCGCCCTGCCCCCGCCGTTCAACCCGGCATCAGTTCCTCGATATTCTCGAGATTGTTGATGACGTCCCAGACACCACCGCCTTTCTCGACACGGGCCTGCCAGTCGACTAGGCGCTTCTTGTATTCGCGCGGGTCGCGGTTGTCAGAGCGCAGCTTAGTGACGTTCAGCGCCACGACCCGGAAATCCTCCAGCTCGAACTCGATTCCCTTGCGCTTGAAGCCCTTCGCCAGATCCTCCTGCAGGTCGGAATAGATGACGATGGTTTTCCGGCCGGTGCCTTTCTCGGTCAGGAACTCGCTGCCTTGCAGTATACCGCCGGTGACGTCGGTATACTGGGCCGGCTTCACGTTCTTGATGAAGGCGGCGACTTCGGCCTGGAATTCCCGCTTCTGCTGGTT
>DAOVHN010000278.1 GCA_030671915.1 Pseudomonadota bacterium | reverse complement strand
TGGCGACCGAACGCCCGGGCAAGGCGGTTGTCCAGGTCAATGCCAAGGATGGATTTGCCTTCCCGGCCATCGAAATGGCGATCGGCAAGATGGCCCCGCTGGCCGATAAACACGGCATTTCGGTCGCGGCGATCGCCCATTCCCACCATTGCGGCGCGCTGGGTTATCATGTGGAGCGGCTGGCCGAGCGCGGGCTTGTCGGCATCATGTTCGCCAACAGCCCGGCGGCGATTGCCCCCTGGGGCGGTGCCAAGGCGCTGTTCGGCACCAACCCCATCGCTTTCGCCGCGCCGCGCAGCACCGGCACGCCGCTGGTGATCGACCTGTCGCTCAGCAAGGTGGCACGCGGCAAGATCATGGTGGCGGCGCAAAAGGGCGAGCCGATCCCGGAAGGCTGGGCGGTGGACAGCGCCGGCCGGCCGACGACGAACGCCCAGGCGGCGATGGGTGGCACGATGCTGCCCATGGGAGATGCCAAGGGCTCGGCCCTGGTGCTGATGGTGGAAATCCTGGCCGCGACCCTGACCGGCGCCAATTACGGCTATGAGGCCAGTTCCTTCTTCGATGCCGAGGGCAAGCCGCCGCATGTGGGCCAGACGATGATCGCCATCGACCCGGGCGCCACCGTGGATGTCTTCACCGGCAACGGCTTTGCCGGGAGAATCGAGGCGCTGATCTCGCAGATCAAGATACAGCCGGGCACGCATATCCCCGGCGCCAACCGCGAGGCCAAACGCCGCGACGCGCGTTACAAGGGTGTGCAGGTGCCGGCCCAATTGCACCAGCAACTGACCATGCTGGCGGGTGGCTGAGGCGGAAATCCGGGCCGGGTGACCCAATCAAATCATTGATCTGGTACTGTTTCCTCATTCCCGGTTACGCAATAGTGGCCGCATGAACGATGCTGGATCGATCCGGATAATACCGGCGCGCACGGGGCAGGAAGATGCCGTCCGCACCCTCGTCCGCCGCGCCTACGCCATGTATGTCCCGCGCATGGGCAAGGAGCCGGGGCCCATGGTGGATGATTACGCCGCGCGGGTCGCGGAAGGCTCGGTTTATGTTCTGGAACGCGACGGCGCCATTTGCGGGGCGCTGGTGCTGCTGGATTTCCCCGGCTACCTGCTGCTCGATAATGTCGCCGTCGACCCGGCCTGCCAGGGGCTGGGGCTGGGCCGTATCCTGATCGACTTCGCCGAGGGCGAGGCGCTGCGCCGCGGCTATCCGGAAGTCCGACTTTATACCCACGAGACCATGATCGAAAACATCGCCATGTACCCGCGGCTGGGTTACGAGGAGTCCCACCGCGTCACCGAAAAAGGCTACGCCCGTATCTATATGCGCAAGAAGATCGGGTAAGAGCTACTCAGGCAGCAGCACGATTTTGGCCGCAGCCGTGCGGCCGGCGTCGAGGTCCTGGAAGGCCCCGGGGCCGTCTTCCAGGGGGCGGTGTTCCACCCAGGATAGATCGCCCAGCGCGCCGCGGTAGAGCGCGTCGGCCGAGGCGCGCATGTCGGCGGTGGTGTAGGTATAGACGCCGATGAAGCTGAGCTCCGCCAAGGTGATTTTGCGCACGTCCAGCCCGCCCGACGAATCCTGCAGCCCGACATGAACGACTACACCGCCCGGCCGCGCGGCATGGATAGCGGTTTCACGGGTCTTCGCGCAGCCGACGCAATCGAAGACGATATGGGCGCATTGCCCCGCCAGGACCGTATCGGTGGGATCGAAACAGTTGATGCCCGCCTTGGCCGCCGTTTCGCGCCGCAGCTTGTTGGTCTCGGCCAGGCGGATCATGCGGGCGCCACGCGATTTCAGGACCAGCGCGGTCAACAGCCCGACCGCACCGCCGCCGATAACCATGGCGTTGCATTCCGCCAGCGGGCGCCAGGCGGCCCGCGCGCCCAGGTCCACCGCATGCCAGGCGGTCGCCGCCGGCTCGGTCAGCGCGGCCTGTGTCGGCTCCATGCCCTCGGGCAGGTCGACCAGGCAATGTTCCGGAATGGTCAGATATTGCGCATAGGCCCCGGCCCGGGTCATGCCGATCATGGTGCGGTTTTCGCAGAGATTGCCGCGCCCGGTCAGGCAATAGTCGCAATGGCCGCAGGTAATCAGCGGGTTCATTGTGACCCGCCGGCCGACGCCCTCGCCGCCGACCACCTCGCCGGCGGCCTCGTGACCCAGGATCAGCGGCGGCACGCGACGCGCGTCATGCCCGTGCCAGGCATGCATGTCGGACCCGCAGATCCCCACCGCATCGATGCGCACCAGCGCTTCGCCGGGCGCGGGGGTCGGGTCCGGTTCATCGCGGTAATCCAGTGTTTGCGGCGCCGTATAGACGAGGGCCTTCATATGGGTTTCTACTTCGCTGTATATCCGCCGTCGATGAATATGATTTGCCCCGTAATATAGTCCGAAGCGGGGGCAGACAGGAAGACCGCAAGCCCGTCCAGGTCGTTCAATTCTCCGTTCCTTCCCATGGCGGTCTGGGCGGCCAGTGCATCCAGCCGTCCCTGGTCCTCATAGACCGGCGCGGTCAGTTCCGTCGGGAAGAAGCCCGGTGCGATGGCGTTGCAGGTGATGCCGAAGCGCGACCATTCCTCGGTCATGGCGCGGGTCAGCTGCCCGACGCCGCCTTTCGACGCGCCATAGGCGATGCCGCCGGGCATGGCGCGCACAGTCTGCAGCGAGGCGATATTGACGATGCGCCCGCGGCCCTTTTCCTTCATTGCCGGGACCAGTGCGCGCGACAGGAAGAAGGGTGTCGTGAGGTTGATGGCCAGCGTCCGGGTCCAGCTTTCCGGCGTCACGTCCGCCGCCGCCTCGCGGAAATTCACCCCCGCCGCGTTGACCAGGATATCCGGCGCACCGAAGGGCTGGGCGGCCTTGGCCGCGACATCCTCCAACCCGCCGATATCCTCCAGGTCCGCTTGCAGGCAGGCCGCCTCGCCGCCCCCCGCCTCGATCGCGGCCCTGGTTTCCTCCAGCTTTTCCATCCGCCGCGCCGCCACGACGATAGACGCCCCCGCGCCGGCCAGCGCGACGGCGATGCGCTGGCCGATACCCGACCCGCCGCCGGTGACCAGCGCGATGCTGCCGGTCAGGTCGAACTGGCCGGTCATGCGGCCTCGGTATCGAAATCGGCGCCGGGGAAATATTTGCGCAGCCGGTCGTCACCAGTCCGCGCATGGGCCTCCATGCCTTCCAGGCGCGAGATGCGGGCGGTCACCGCGGCGACCTCGCGGTTGGCCTCCTCGGTCATGCGCTGATATGTGACGGTCTTGATGAACTTGCCGACCGACAGCCCGCCGGTATAGCGCGCGGCGCCCTTGGTCGGCAGGATATGGTTGGTGCCGCTGCATTTGTCGCCGAAGGCCACCGTGGTTTCCTCGCCGACGAACAGCGAGCCGTAATTGCGCAGGCGCGCCAGCCACCAGTCCAGGTCGGCGGCCTGTATCTCCAGATGTTCGGCGGCGTAATTGTCGGAGACCTCGGCGGCTTCCTCGCGGCTGTCGCACAGCACCACCTCGCCATAATCGCGCCAGGCGGCGGTCGCGGCGTCGCGCTGTACGTCCGGCAGGGCGTTTATCAGCCCGTCCATGCGCGCCATCGTGGCTTCCGCCATTCCCCGGTCCAGCGCGATCAGCCAGGCCGGTGAATCCGGGCCGTGTTCCGCCTGGCCGACCAGGTCGGCGGCGCCGATATCCGGGGCGGCCGTGTCGTCGGCGATGATGGCGATCTCGGTGGGGCCGGCGAAGAGATCGATGCCGACCCGCCCGAACAGCAGGCGCTTGGCCTCGGCGACGAAGCGGTTGCCCGGCCCGACCAGGATATCCGCGGGGTGGCCGCCGAACAGCCCGAAGGCCATGGCCGCGATGCCCTGCACCCCGCCCAGCGCCAGGATCGTATCGGCGCCGCAAAGGTCGGCGGTATAGAGGATCGCCGGCGGTACGCCCTGTTCCTTTTGCGCGACCGAGCAGGCGATCACCTTGTCGACGCCGGCCACCTTGGCCGTGGTGACGCTCATGATGGCCGAGGCCACATGGGAATAGCGCCCGCCCGGGATGTAGCAGCCCGCCGTGTTCACCGGGATCAGCTTCTGGCCGGCGAACAGGCCGGGCGACAACTCAGTCTCGAACTCGGCCAGGCTGGCGCGTTGCGCCTCGGCGAATTTTCGTACGCGTTCATGGGCGAATTGCAGATCGTCGCGCAGCCTTTGCGGCACCTTTTCCGCCGCCGCCGCGATCTCGTCGCGCGACACCACGATATCGCCGGTCCAACCGTCCAGGCTGGCGGCATAGTGGCGTACGCGATCCTCGCCGCCGGCCTCGATATCGGCCAGCATTTCGGAAACGATGCGCCGCGTGTCGTCCTCGCCGGTGGCGGAGGTTTTGGTCGCTTTCTTCAGATACTCGACAGCCATGGTCCTTGGTCCT
>DAOVHN010000149.1 GCA_030671915.1 Pseudomonadota bacterium | reverse complement strand
GAGGCCGCCATTCCCTTCCTGGTCGATATGGTTGCGAATCCGGACATGCCCAACAGGGTCGCCGCGGCCAAAACGCTGGGCGGCCTGTACGCCTCATCGCCAGCGGCGGTGAACGCGCTCGGCGATGCGGCGCGGGATGGGGACGAGGCCATGCGGCACACCGCGCTGGATGCGCTTTCGCAGATCGGGCCGGCGGCGGAAGCCGTATTGCCGGCGATCCTGGAGCAGCTCGACTCGGGCGATGCGAAATCCCGGCAGCTCGCCGCGCGGGTGCTCGGCAATATCGGTTATCTGGAGATCGAGGCCGAAGACGCCCTGGTCGCGGCGCTGGAGGATTCGGAGCCGGGTGTCCGGGCGGCGGCACTGTCGGCCCTCGTCCAGACCGGCGCCGAACTGCCCGAAGGCAGCATCGCCAGGCTGGCCGATTTTCTAACCGCCCAAGACGCAGATACCCGCGCCGACGCGGTCCTGGCGCTCGGACAGTTGGGCCCCGAGGCGGCGGAGGCCGTCTCCGCGATCGAAATCGCGCTGGCCGACGAGTCGAGCGACATCAGGCATAGCGCGGCCTGGGCGCTGGGCAATATGGGCGAGGAACAGGGCGCGCGGGCGGTGCCGCCGCTGACGGCGGTACTGGAAACCGACCCGGACGCGGATGTACGGGCGCAGGCCGCCTGGGCGCTGGGACAGATGGGCATAGCGGCCGAACCCGCCGCGGACGCCCTGCTGGCGGCGCTGGAAGACCCGGACGAGATGGTCCAGCTCGAAGCCTATGAGGCGCTGAAAACCATCCTGAAGGCCAAGGGCGAGGATTTCAACGGCGTCTCGGAGGCACTGGACAATCACAGACTCCACGCAGGTAACTGCGGCCACCACGGCGTTGAGGGCGCGGAGGAAGAGTCCGGGCAGGAGTATCTGGACGAACTGGCGGGCCAACCGCACGGCTAACGCCCTATTCCGCCAGATTCTCTATCTCCACCGGCTCGATCTCGTCGGCCGGATCGAACCCGAAAACACGACCGTAGAAATACAGTTCTCCCTCCAGGGCGCGCTTGATGTTTTCGGCCTTGCCGAAGCCGTGGCCCTCGCCCTCGAACGGCACATAGGCGACGGGGATGCCCTTGGCGCGCAATGCGGCGACCATGGCTTCGGCCTGGTTCGGCGGCACTACTTTATCGTCCAGCCCTTGGAAGAAGATCACCGGGCAATTCAGCCTGTCGGTATGGTTGATCGGCGAGCGGTCGCGCCACAGGGCTTCGGCCTCGGGCAGCGGGCCGACCAGCCGGTCGACATAGCGGCTTTCGAACTTGTGGGTATCGTCGGCCAGCGCCATCAGGTCGCCGATGCCGTAATGGCTGGCCCCGGCCTTGAAAACATCGTGGAAGGTCAGCGCCGCCAATACCGTGTAGCCCCCGGCGCTGCCGCCCGATATCAGCAGCCGGTCGCCGTCGACCCGGCCCTGTTCGGCGAGCCGGCGCGCGCCGGCGACACAATCCTCGACATCCGCCACGCCCCACTGCCCGTCCAGCTTCCGGCGATATTCCGTGCCGAACCCCGTCGATCCGCGATAATTGACGTCCAGATAGGCGAAGCCGCGGCTGGTCCAGTACTGAATCTTCAGATTCAGCCCGCGCCGCGCCTGGGAGGTGGGGCCGCCATGCCCCTTGACGATCAGCGGCGGCAATTCCCCGTCAGGCGACGCGAAATCGCGGTTCGCCGGCATATAGAGGAACCCGTGCGCGGTATCGCCGCCGCCGGTCGGGAAACTCACCGCCTCGGGCGCCGACAGGTAGCCCGGATCGATGGCAATCGCCGAAGACTGCTTGATCGCCTCGTGGCTATCGGCGGCGGCGTCATAAAGCACGACCGACGAGGGCTCGCGGTCACCGGCGGCGATGAAGGCCACCCTGCCCCCACCCGCCCGGACGCCATAGTAATCCGCGAAAGGCAGATCGATATCGTGCGGCGTATTTTCCCCCGGCGGCAGCCGGCACAGCCGCCACTCGCCTTGCTCGGCCACCGCCATGACGATATCGCCGTCACCCGTGAACCCGTATGTCGCCATACCGAACTGCCAGAAACCCTGGCCGCTTTCGGCCTCCATGGGGCAGAGTGCCTCGGCCTCCTCTGCCCTGCCCGTCCAACGGTAGAGATTCCACCAGCCGGTCCGGTCGGACACGAAATGCAACTGGCCGTCCGGTGACCATTCGGGCTGGAAGATTGATTCCGTCGGCCCGCCGGCCACGCGCCGCGCATTGCCCAGCCGCGAATCCCCGCCCAGATCGGCGACCCACAGTTCGGTCCCCTCCCAGGGCATGTTGGGGTGGTCCCAGCAGACCCAGGCCAGCCGGCTCCCGTCCGGCGACAGGCGCGGCGCACCATAGAAATCGCGCCCGCGATGCAGTGTTACGTGCCCGCCATCGAAGGTAATCAGTACCAGCAGGTTTTCCGGCTCGCCCTCTCGGTCATGATCCTCGCAGACGCAGATCAGCCGCCGCCGCGCGGCGTCCACGGTGAAGTCCGCATGGCGGGTCTTGCCCTCGGGCGTCAGCGGCCGGGGCGCACTGCCCGGTTCGGCCATCCAGACGCGCTGATCGGCATTGCTCGTGAACCAGATCGCGCCGCCACGCACGATGAAGGAACCGCCGCCATATTCATGGACGCGGCTACGCGCGCTGAATTCGGCCGGGATGACCTCGCTGAGTTCACCGTCGGCGGCGCGCCGCATGATGGCGACCCGGCCGGCCTCCGCCGGGCGCTGCTCCAGCCAGTAGACGTCCTCGCCATCCAGCTCCACCTGGGCGAATCCGATGCTTCCGCCGCTTATCGAATCGGCGGTGATGGGTGATTTCCAGGCACCGTAGAGGGCGATCTGACGGCGAGTCAACGGGTTCTCCATAAGCGGTCGGACCGGTGATCCGGCCCGTAACGGACATTATCACATTTGCGCGGTACGCAAGTCCCGCCCATTGACTGCCACGCAATTCAGGGGGATGCTGTGAGTCACCAGCGAATCGAAATGGAGAATCCCATGGCGATACGGCTTTTGACTGCGGGTCTCGCCGGCCTACTGGTGGCGGCCATGCCTCTTGCAGGCGCTTCTGCCGCGCCGCAGATTCTGGCCCTGCTGGAAACCGACGGGCCGGCACCGCTAATTTGCGAAAACGGGAAATGTTCCGCCGAGTTCAGTGGCTTCTGCCTGCAAAGGGAACGCCCCGACCCGAAACACGGCACACAATACCGCGCCGAGGGCGGCGACCTGACACTGGTCGTGACCGACGCCTTTGGCACGGTAAGGAGGCTGCCGGCGGGCGATTACCTGGATATCTCCACCCTGCGCAGCTACACCGCCGTTCGGATCAGCCTGCCGGAGAGCGTCATTCGCGAATTGGGCGCGGTATCGGTAGCGTTGGAGATCGGCGAGCGCGTTGCGCTGATACCGGTGGAAGGCGTCGGCGAAAAGGATCCGCAGAGCGAGGCCGACATCGCGCTGGCCTTGGGGCCGCAACGCGCGCTGGGCCAGAAAATTTTGCAGCAATCGGCTGCGGAATCGGGCGCGGTGGCGCTGACCAACAGAACGCTGAACGCCTTGCCGCGGGGCCGCGTGGACGATGAAACGCGGACTGGTTTATGGGGCCGGGCCATCGCGCCTTATAGCGCTTCGTACCCGGCGGAAAGCGTCTCGCGCGCTTCCGGAATCTATCGGCGGTGCCTGGCCAAGGTCGAGGAAGGCAGTTTCTTCAATTTACGCGACTGCCTGGAAATCGGCCACGACACGTTGATGCTGGACCTGAACGTGAAATACTGGGAAGCCGGGCCGGAAAGCTGAATTCGGCCCGGCCCCTGTAATATTCCTTACGAGCGGCGCAAACTGCGTGCGACTTTGCCGCCAACGCGGCAGGCACCCTGTACCGCCTCGAAAATGGCGGCGGAAATGAATTCGCTGGGAACCGTGGCGATGGCGCCGACCGGGCCGACCACACTCTGGCGATTCTGAACATTCTTGTCGGTCATAATCTATCTCCTCCAAAACGTAGCGCCAGCGTAAATGTCCGGCCCAATATCGAATTACCGACTATATATGCTCATTGACGGCCCGCGAAAAACGTATTTTTTGCAGTGCAGCATATCGTAAATCGCATAGCTGCAGGAAACGGAGGGCATGTGCTATGTTTGCCGCTGATTCGACCTCCAAACAGTTGATTAAAACATGTCCGAAGACGACCTGATCGATCCGTCCGAACCCGCGCCGCCGCCGATGACGGCGGGACAGAAGAAGTTTTTCGCCGTGCTGGGCGCCGCGCTGGCCGCCATGCTGGCGATCGGAATCTGGTATCTGTACGACGTCGGCGCCTTCAGCAGCCGGCCGAGTTTCGACAGGACCTGGGCCTATTGCGAGAGCGGCGAGAGATGCACCGCCATCCGCGCGCCCTGCGAATCCTGGGTTTCCATTAACAACAAACATCTGGGCGACGCCAGGGCCTATTACGATCACATGATTACGCTTGTCGAGGACTCGCCGCAGATGGAATGCGACAGCAGTCCGCATAGCGATATTCAGCCAAAGGCCTACTGCCTGTCCGGGCTCTGCGCGTTGGCACAGTAGGTCCGGTAGAAAATGAAATGGACGCGCCCGCGTCCTGGTCCTCGCCGTGCCTCTCCGGTAACTCTGGATATCAGCCGCCGATGCGGCGGAAGACGATGTCGCCTAGATCAAGCGGCTGCTTCCAGTCCGGACCGGAAGTGTCCCACGGACCCAGCTTGTGCTCTTCCTTGAAGCCGGGACAGGAAACCGTGACGTAATAGCTTTGCGCCGGATCGCCCGGGTAGACCTGGATATCGAAGCGCCCGTCGACCTTCTGCCCGACCTTGCGCTTGTCGGTGGCGGCATCCCAGACATCAAGGCGGCATTCCTTCAATTCGCGCCCGTCGGATTCTACCGCGGCGCCCTTGATGCGAATCCATCCCTGTTCCGACATCGGCGTGCAGGCCGCCGCCACAAGAACGCCAATCATTGCCATTGCACGTGCAATCGTCATCAACCTGTCCCCCACATTATGTCCCTGTTGTTGCAGCATAAACGCGAGGCTGCATATTTGCCAAGGTATTACGGATTTTCGAAAAAATAGGCTAAAATTTTAATTGTACTTTATACGATACAATTTGCTTTAATTTTCCCGCCTGGGTTAATATTTCGTTAACGTCATGTCGGGCGGACAGGGTGGAACCGGCTGACGGCAGCGGGTAACGCGAACGAAATTACCGATTTACGGAATTACGACATCGATTTTCTCCTGTTTCGAAACGACTCTCTGGACTTCTCATGCCGGGCGCTGCGCCCGGCATTTTTTTGTATCCGTACCGCGGGCGCGAGACGTATGGTCGCTGATTCCAACTTGTTGGCCAACAGGGACGACCCCGCTACATGAAGCCGACCGACTTTTTTATGGGCGTTACCGTCGCCGTTACCTGGGGGTTGGGACTCACTTTCGCCAAGGCCGGCATGACCCAGTTCCCGCCGATCATGCTGATCGCGTTGCGCTTCACGGTAACGGCCCTGGCGCTCGTCTGGTTCGTAAAGCCGCCGGTCGGGATGATGGGACGGATTTTCCTGATCTCCTTCGTCATCGGCACAGTCCAGTACAGCCTGACCTTTACCGGGCTGAACGGGCTCGACGTTTCGCTGGCGGCGATCATCATTCAGATGGAAGTGCCGTTCGCGACCCTGATGGCCATGATCTTCCTGGGCGACCGCATGGGAGGGTGGCGCGTCGCCGGTATGGCGGTTGCCTTTGCAGGCGTCGTGCTGATCGCCGGTCAGCCGGGGGGGCAGGACGACCTGGTCCCGTTCTTCCTGGTGCTCGCCGGCTCCCTTACCTGGGCTTACGGCAATATACTGGTCAAGAAACTGGGGGATTCGCTGGGCGGATTTCAGCTGATCGCCTGGGTGGCGGTGTTCACCGCGCCCCAGCTTTTCGTCACATCATTCCTGCTGGAGGACGGTCATATGGAGGCCCTGGCCAACGCCGACATCATGGGCTGGGGGACCGTGCTCTATCTCGGGCTGGTGATGACCGCCTTCGGCTATGGCCTGTGGTTCCACCTGATCGCCCACAACCCGGTAAGCCATGTCATGCCGTTTCTTTTGTTGCTGCCGGTGTCGGCCGGCGCGGGCGCGATATTGCTGCTGGGCGAGTCCCCGACCGCGAGCACATTGGGCGGCGCCGCTCTTGTGCTGGCGGGTGTCGGGCTTATCTTATATCGGCAGATGCGCAAGCTCGGAGAGCCTCCGGCCGCGCCGCGCGCCGTGCCCCCTGACTGAAACCGCGAACGGTATGACCATAGACGAATTCCTTCTTTCCAACGAACGGACCATCCGGCTTTCGATCTTCCTGGGCGTCTTCGCGGTTATGGCGGCCTGGGAGGCGCTGGCGCCGCGGCGCGCGCGGTCCCATGGGCGGCTACGGCGCTGGCCCAGCAACATCGGCATCGTCGTGCTGAACACCGTAATCCTGCGCATCGTC